>JBDIBA010000023.1:0-32093 GCA_039812705.1 Acidimicrobiia bacterium | reverse complement strand
CGAGAACAAGGAACTTCGCCGAACGAACGAGATCTTGAAAGCCGCCTCGGCTTTTTTCGCACAGGAGGCCGACCCACACCGGCGCAGGTGAGCGCGTTCATTGACGCACATCCTCACTTTGGGGTCGAGTCTGTCTGTCGAGCACTCGGTGCTCGGCCCGGAACCCATCACGAACGAAAGACTCGGCCGCCGTCGAAGCGCCAGGTTCGTGACGGCGAACTGAAGACCGAGATCCGGCGCGTGTTCGATCAGAACCGCAAGGTCTATGGCTTCCGCAAAGTCGTCAAGCAACTCAAACGCGAGGGTGTCGACATCTCGTGGTGTCGAGTGCGGCGATTGATGAACGAAATGGCATCGAAGGCGTGCGACGTCGCAAGAAACACCGCACAACCAGGGCTGATCCGCAAGCGACTTGTCCAGCAGACCTCGTTGATCGCAACTTCACGGCAACACGACCGAATCAGCTGTGGGTCACCGACTTCACCTATGTAGCGACGTGGTCAGGCATGGTCTACGTCGCATTCGTAATCGATGCGTTCAGCCGGCGAATCGTTGGTTGGCGAGCAGCGACTTCAATGACAACCGATCTCGTGCTCGACACGCTGGAGATGGCGATCTGGACACGTAACGGCAACGTCGAAGGTGTCACGTGTCACTCAGACGCCGGATCGCAATATACGTCGATTCGCTAGACCGAACGATTGCAAGAAGCAGGAGCTGCACCGAGCATCGGAACAGTTGGTGACGCGTATGACAACGCGATGGCCGAGTCGACGATCGGCCTTTACAAGACCGAGCTGATCAACCGACAACGCCCATGGCGAACGCACGAACACGTCGAGATCGAGACGCTGCTCTACATCGACTGGTTCAACAACCAACGACTACACGGTGAGATCGGCGACATGCCGCCAACCGAGTTCGAACAGATCTACTACCGTCAACAACACAACGCAGCTGAGGCTGCGTAATCAAAGCAAACGAGTCTCCGGTATTCCCGGCGCGGTTCAGGTCGCGGTTCTTCTTGAGCGTTGTTTCTCACATTTTGCTATCAACTCGGTCGATTTGACAGGAGCGTCCAAGTTGAAAACCGTATAGATGCGACTTTCTTTCAATCGTGTCGAATCGCTTAAAGCACGGAAGTCAACGGCTCGATAGCCTGACGGGGATCAAATGCAGGGAACCACGTGAATCGTGACTGGCTATTCAATGAGATGCGATGGAATGGATACTGCACCACCGCTGCGCTCCTCGGCCCGCGCGAGTTCGCCCGGGTGAATCACAAACGTATCCTCTCCGAGAACCCAATGCTGATACCTAAGAAAAGTTCGCACATTCGAAACAGCGCTCAAGGGACCAGCAGCTATGACGTCCTTTAGCTTCATTTGTGAACATGAAGCGCGGAAAACGGCCACATGTTCACCGTCGATAAGAATAACTCTCCGCTTGATGAACACATCGAGGAGTCCAAGCGAACTGAACATGCCGTGTAATCCTTGAGTGGCAATGACTGAGACTGCTTGGTCTGATACATGAATATCGTGCTTGCGGGCTTGAATGCGGTAGTGCTCATCTAGCTCGGTGCGGGTTTTGAGCTTCAGTCTCATGGCTCGCCTTTCAGTAGCGGGTTGCTCGGTTGATTTTGTAGCGGCACATGAGGACGACGATGCGCGTGAGAAACCCTTGAGTACCGACAACACATTGACGGCGTTTGCGTTGCAACGAGCGGACGAAATTTGCCTGCGCGGGGCCTCACTGCGCTTTACCTCCCCGAAACTAAGTTCACGGAGGTCACCAAAGGTGTTACATACGGCATATACGGAGTCCGCTGTAGTTGCAACAAGCGTTTGCGCTCGTGTTGTTCCGACACTTCCGTTGCTGGTGTTTGACCCGCTTTAGCGGACACCGACATTCACTGTTTGACGGTTAACCGTCGGTCCGAGACACAAATGAAAAACGCGCCCCACGAGAGCGCGTTTACCAAATCCAACTGAGGTGACGGGCTCAGTCGCGAATGTCGATGGAATCGAAGTCTGTAGCCAAGAAAGCCCGGAATGGAGATTCCGAGGTAAGGCCCAGCTCGCGGTCTGAACGGACGAAAAACTTGTCGGTGGAGTCCTTCACCGCGAAGGTCTCGCGACCCTTGCCACGAACCACACCCGAGTAACGGAGCAGGCGATAGCGGTCAACTACCTGGTCAGTGTCGCCAACCACCACAATTTCAGCCGAACCACACAACTGCTTGGCCGAGGCCACATCAATGGGTCTTAGGTCGGTTGAAAGGCTCACTTGGGAAGCTCCTGGATTGCGAGGAACTCGGCACCCTGCCGAGGAACCCGCTTAGCCTTGCACCTGGGATCACTCTGAGTCAACCTGGGCGAGCGGTATTTTGACCACGCACCGTGAGATATTTCAGAAATCGGGTTCAAGCGCCGGGTCAGATGACCCGACATTCTTAGTATGAGTACAACTGCAACCACTGCCAAGAGTCGCGCAGTAATTCGCGTAATCGAGCCTGGTTGCGCCGCAACCTGCTACCGATGCGACGAGCCTGTGAAGTTCATTGCCCGGGTCAACGGTCGTCAGGTCATTGCCAACGTCTACGAAGATGGCCGCTGGCAGCGGGTGGAGCACTACCACGAGCAGTGCTACACCGACGCTGGCCACCCCCACGGCGAAGCCAAGTAACCCGACCACAAACCCTCAAGTAAGCGATCTCCTCGCTGCTGGACAAATCAGGAGCGGGTCGATTTCCGGCGACCCGTTCCGAAAACCTCTCCCCCTCTTTTGGTCGCGTCTCACGACGACCCTCCGGAACCGCTCGACGGCCCTCATCGATGCCGTCTACCCACTCATGACAATCCGCTGACTCTGCCCTGATAGGGCGGCGGTCCAACCCGCGGTGTGCGAGATTGATCTAATGAGAAAGGGAGTAAAACGAGCCGGTATTGCCTTTGGCGGGCTCGCTGGTTTGACCGTGCTGACCAGTATTGGCGTTCTGATCGCGTGGGGAGCCACCGGCAAGCCCGCTAACGGTCAAGTCGCGCCTCACACCGAGATCTCCGGCATGGACATCTCCAACATGACAAGCGCAACGCTTGACTCCACCCTGGCTGACCTCGGCCGCCAACTCTCTAAAGAGCCGGTAATCATCGATGTCGAGGGCGAGTCCAGTCAGATCGCCATTCAACCGGCCTCGTTCAATCTTCAGCTCCTTGAAGGCTCAACGCGAGACCGCGCAATGCGCGTGGGACGCCAAGGCAACATTGCCCAGAAGGTCTGGCACTGGCTGCAGAGTTTCGCCCTTCATCGCCAGATTCAGCCCGTCTTGTCATACGACAAAGAAAAGCTGGCCGCGGCAATCAACGCGCAGGACACGGGCGAGAAGCGTGCGGTCGTCGAGCCATCCCTGTCGTTCAACGACAAGACCAAGAAGGTTGTTTTTGCGCCGGGCGAACCCGGCAGGGGTATCGATCACAAAGCCGTGGCTCAACAGCTTCCCGAAGTTGCCTCGGTCGGGCTGCCAATCACGGTGTCGGCAACGCGCGAGGACATTGACCCGCTTTTCAACACAGACGATCTAAGCGACAAGTACGAAACATTCAAAGCCGATTTCCAAGAGATCCCAGTCAAGTCGGGAAGCCAGTCAGAGAAGCTGGACTTTGCAACCATCGAACCGTGGCTTCGAGCAAGAGTCGAAAAGGAACGGCTCATCATTACGGCCGACGACACCGTTGTTCTGAAGGGCCTTGAATCAAGAATGTCGCGCGCCGGCGTGGCAGCAAAGCAAGCAACCTTTGTCATCAACGACACGACTCCGGCCTTCGTGGAAGGTGCGGCCGGAACGGCTTGCTGCAAGCCCGATGCCGCGAACGCTGTCACTAAGGCAATTGAGTTGTCGCCAACCGTTCCGGAAACCATTGACCTTGGACTTCACCCAGTCGCTCCAAAGTTTGGGCCCCAAGACGTTGAAAAACTCGGTGTGACGAAAAAGATCTCAACCTTTACAACGAGTCACGCACCAGACCAGCCCCGTGTCCAGAACATTCACCGCATTGCAGACCTTACGAAGGGAACCCTCATCGGGCCCGGTGAAGTGTTTTCACTCAATGGCTTGATTGGTCCGCGAACGATCGAGAAAGGCTTTGTCGAGGACCACGTCATCCTTGACGGCAAGTTCGACGTCTCGGTCGGTGGTGGCATCTCACAGTTCTCAACAACCCTCTTCAATGCTGCGTTTTTTGGGGGTCTTGAGTGGACCGAATACCAGTCGCACTCCATCTACATCAACCGCTATCCATACGGACGCGAAGCAACCATCTCCTACCCTGCGCCTGACCAAAAGATAAAGAACAGCACACCTTTTGGCGTGGTTATCTGGGCGAGTTATACACCGACGAGTATCACGGTCGACTTGTATTCATCCGACTACGCAACTGGTGAACAAACCGGGCAGACCGAAACGGCCAAGGGCGCATGCAAGTTTGTGAAGACCGAACGAACGTTGCACTATGTCGACGGTCGAACATTAAAAGACTTTGTAACAGCGATGTATCAGCCTGAAGAAGGGGTGCTTTGCCAATGAAGATTCTGATTGCCGGCTCACATGGACTGTTGGGCGAAGCATTGACAACCGTGCTCGAAGAAGACGGCAACGAAGTGGTTGCATTGGTCCGCGACGATGCAGGCGACCACAAGTTGTCCTGGCATGACATTGCAAAACCAAGCGGACACGAATTGCTTGACGGGTTCGACGCCATTGTTCATCTGGGTGGCACGAACATCGGCGAGAAACGCTGGAACGCCGAACGCAAACAATCCATTTACCAAAGCCGCGTCGAAACAACAGGCGTCTTGTCAAGGGCGATCGCGCAAATGGTGCGCAAGCCAGAGGTGTTCGTATGTGCTTCTGCAGTTGGTTATTACGGTGACACCGGAGACGTCATAACCGACGAGTCCGCGAATCAAGGCAGCGGGTTCCTTGCAGAACTCACCGCCGACTGGGAAGGCGCTTGCCAGCCCGCACGTGACGCCGATGTTCGCGTTGTCAATCTGCGCACAGGTGTCGTCCTGTCTCGCAATGGCGGCATGCTCAAGAGACTTGAACAAGTCTTCATGATGGCCATGGGCGGGCGACTTGGCAGTGGACAGCAATGGATGAGTTGGATCTCACTGCGCGATGCCGTCGACGCAATCGTTTACGCCATCCAGATTCAGTCCGTGCGCGGGCCAATAAACCTTTGCGCGCCGAACCCGATAACAAACGCAGAGTTCACACAAATATTCAGCGACATCATTAATCGCCCCGCGCCGGTTCCCGTTTATCCTTGGATGCTGAACCTCACCTACGGCAAAGAAATGACCCAAGAGATGCTGCTTGTCAGTCAACGCGTTGTTCCAGCCGCACTTACAAACGCCGGCTTCGAGTTCCGCTTCCCCGTCTTAAAGCAAGCCCTCGAAAGCATTTACAAGGACTGATTGACACATGCCCGACGTGATCATCTCTGGAGCAGGACCCGCCGGAATCTCCGCAGCACTTGAACTTGTGAGAGGCGGACGCTCGGTTGTCGTAATCGAAAAAGCAAAGTTTCCGCGCGACAAGTGCTGCGGCGACGGGCTCACAACACTTGCGCTTCGCCAATACGAAGCACTTGGTTTCGACCCGCGGCAGCTGAACACCTGGGCCGAGGTTCGCTCAACTGTGTTCTGCGCACCAAACGGTCATCAGACTCGCCTGCAAGCGCCCGACAACGACGGCATTCGCATTGGTGTTGCAAAACGCGAAGAACTTGACGCGGCTTTCGTCGCATTTGCGCGCACCAAAGGTGTTGAGGTGCGCGAGGGTTTGACCATCACGGACATCACGCGCAGCGAACACGGCGTGCAAGCAACGCTCAGCGACGGAACGACAATTTCGGGCGCTTATGCAATCGGTGCCGATGGAATGTGGTCTCCCCTGCGTCACTTGATCAACAATCCAAGCCCGGCAGATCACGGGAACGACAACCACCCCGACGCCAAGAGCCCCCGTTATTTGGGGGACATTCACGCGTTTCGTCAATACTTCGAGGTCACCGGAAAAGCACGCGAGGAACTGTGGGTTTGGTTCGAACCAGATCTCCTTCCCGGCTACGTGTGGAGTTTTCCGCTTGGCGACGGAACGGCAAATGTCGGCTTTGGCATCGAACGCAAGCCCAACGAGAGCGTTAGCTGGATGAAAGACGCGTGGACCGACATCCTCACCCGTCCCCACATTGCCGAAGTACTCGGCAACATCAAGCCAATCGGCAACCACAAGGCATGGCCCATTCCTGCGCGCATCAGAAGCGACTTGTTGTCCAGCTTCGGCGGACGAGTTCTTTACGTCGGCGATGCCGCACGCGTTGTCGACCCGCTAACCGGCGAAGGCATTGGACAAGCAATGGAAACCGGTCACATGGCCGCCGTTGCCATTGCACGCGGCGGAGTTGCCAACCCGCGCCGCACCGAACAGCTTTACAAACGGGCAATTCAATCGGGCATCAAGATTGACAACACGTTTGCGCGCAGCATCGCAAAACTCGTCACCAGTCAGCGCATGGCCACCACGGCCATCAAACTGGCCCCCAAAGGCCCCTGGAAAGGCCGCTACGCCTTTAAATGGGCATTCGAGGACAATCCCCGCGCAGCTCTGTTGACCCCGTGGCGCTACCCCAAACGCTTCAGAAACAAGCGCGGCGCGTTTCTGGACACCCCGAACAACCCCGGCAACCAGAACGTTCGAAGCAATGCCAAAGTCTGAGGCCATCGAGGTCGACGCGGGCGGCATTGACGTTCGCGTAACAAGTCCAGACCGAGTTGTCTTCGCCGGACGCAAAGAAACCAAGCTTGACTTGGTCAACTACTACCTGGCCGTTGCAGACGGAGCCTTGCTGGGCGTGATGGAGCGACCAACCGTTCTGAAGCGATACCCAAAGGGAGCCTCCGAGGAACCGTTTTTTCAAAAGCGCGTTCCCGATTCCGCTCCCCCGTGGATTCCACGCGTCAACATTCGCTTTCCATCCGGTCGCGACGCCGACGAACTTTGCCCGACACAAATCGCGCACATCATCTGGGCCGTCAATCTTGGTTGCCTTGACCTCAACCCGTGGCCCGTTCGACGCAACGACGTCGATCATCCAGATGAATTGCGCATCGACCTCGATCCCCAGCCCGGTCTGCCTTTTGACTCCGTGCGCAAAGTTGCGTTGGCCTGCAACGAGGTGTTGAAACAACACAACTTGATTGGCTACCCAAAGACCTCCGGCAGTCGCGGTATTCACATCAACGTGCGCATCGACACGCGTTGGGACTTTCAACAAGTGCGCCGTGCGGCGCTTGCACTTGGACGTGCCGTAGAGCGCGAGTTGCCAGACCTTGCAACAACCAAGTGGTGGAAAGAGGAACGCGGCGACCGCGTCTTTATTGACTACAACCAGAACGCAAGGGACCGCACGGTTGCAAGCGTGTACTCCGTCCGTGCAAACGATGAAGCACGCGTGTCAACGCCGTTGCTGTGGGAAGACGTGGCCGACGTTGAGCCGAATGACTTCACACTGGCAACCGTTCCGGCGCGCTACGCAAAACTCGGCGATCTTGGTGCAGGCATCGACAACGATGTGTGCGACCTGACGTCACTGCTTGAGTTGAGCGAGAAGGACGAACGCGAAGGACTGGGCGACGCCCCATGGCCACCCAACTTTGCGAAGCAAGAAGGCGAGCCAACGCGCGTTCAACCGAGCCGCGCGCGTGACAAGAACCCAGACGCGCCTAAGAAAAGATCTCGCTAAAGGTTGAAGCGTCTGCTTCCTCTAGCTGGCTGTAATCGCACGAGTCCGCAACACGATCTGTGCGCCAGCAAATGAGCTTGGTGGCATGCCGGAAGCGATTGCCCTCCATGTGGTCATAAGCAACCTCCGCAACCAGCTCGATCCGCAATGGTTCAAACGAAAAGTCCTTCCCGGCGCTCCACCTACTTTGGCTGCCAGGCATCCGCTGGGTGCCTTCCTGGGGAAGCGCCCACTCCGCCCAGGGGTGTTCGTCGCCGTCACGAAGCTTGTAAGGGGCAAGTTCCTCCAAGAGTTCGGCACGACGCTTTGCGCTGAACGACGACGCCACGCCCACGTGATTCAACTTGCCGCCTTCGTCATACAAGCCCAACAAAAGCGAACCAACGCCCTTGCCGTCTTTGTGCATTCGATAACCAGCAACCACGCAATCGGCGCTGCGCTTGTGCTTCAACTTGAACATCACGCGCTTGTTCTCTTGATAGGTCAAAGACAGCGGCTTGGCCATTAGTCCATCCAGCCCCGCGCCCTCCATTACAGAGAACCAACTTTCGGCAACGTCAGGATCTTGGGTAGTTGGAGTAATGAAGAAGTCACTAGCTGCGTTGCTGCCAATCTTCTCCAATGCAGCGCGGCGCTTCGTCAGTGGCTCGTCGCGAAGGTCGTCAGCGCCCACGGCCAAACAGTCAAATGCAACAAAGCTCGCCGGGATCTTTTCGGAAAGCATCTTGACCCGACTGGCGGCTGGGTGCAGTCGACTTTGCAACTGACCAAAGTCCAACTTGTCGTCAATCACCAAGACAATCTCGCCGTCGATAACGCAACGTTGCGGCAATGCAGCCCTCAGCTTTTCGACAAGTTCAGGAAAGTAACGAGTCAGCGGTCGCTCATTGCGGCTACCCAACTCGATGTTGTCACCATCGCGAAAAACAATGCATCGGAAGCCGTCCCACTTTGGCTCGAACACGTAATCGCCATCGCGCGGGACTCCATCGCCCTTCATGACCGACGCAAGCATCGGTTTTACCGGCGGCTCTATTGGAAACATGCGGTTTAGGCTAGGCCCTTAGACCAGTTCGCGTCGCCTGAGGATCAACGCTGCAATCAACATAAACACGGCTCCGGCAGCACCAAGAACCAAGACGTCTCTCCACGGAAACGCCGAACCCACCAGCGCATCGCCGGGCCTGTAGTAGTTGAATGGCGAAATCCATCGCGCAAAGCGAGCCGATTCCCATGCCTGGGCAATGAAGTTGATTGCGTACGCCCCAGCGGCAGTTGCTCCGACCACACCCAACACGACGGCTCGCCGTCTTGCTGCACAAGAAGCAAGTACGGCTACCCCAATAAAACAGAACACGAGCGCGTAACCGGCAAGCGCCGCAACGAACAGTCCGCTGACTGTTGCTGCTGTTTCAACCGAGTTAGAAATCCATCGGCCCACCACTAACGGAATGACTGCAACCAAACACAACACAGCAGCGGCAACCTTGAGCGCGGCCACGCGCTCAGCGAGCAAACGCATTCGTGACACGGGACGCACGCCGATGAGTTCCATGGTTCCGTCTTCGACATCGCCTGCTACAACAGCCGCACCAAGCGACTCCACTGCACTCAGCTGTAATGCAATCCAAAACGGATGCAGCAAACCTGCGCCCAACAGCCCGGCGATGGAAGCAAGTTGGACACCACCGCTTGAACCCGCAAACGCGTCTAGCGAGGCAGGCGCGGGCTTCGTCGCCATCAATTGGTCGACGGGAATTGCCGCAGCCACTGCGACGATCAGCGACTCAAACGCAAGCAGACCCAACGCCAGCGAAATCAGCAATCGCTTGCGACGCATCAACGCCAAACGAAACAGGGTGCCACTACGCGGGGTCGTTGTCATTGCTCACCTCCGTCATAAAGAGCAATGACTGCTTCATCGAGGCTTGCTTCCTCAACTGTTACGTCGATCAGCTCGCGGACCAATAAGGCCTTCAACACACCAACCACTTCTTCACGGTTGACATGCAAAATGCATTCGTTACTACGCCAACTGGCATTGAACTCTTCGGGAAACGACAGGTCGCTCGGATTCACCGAGTCGCCGAACAGAACCTTGATCCGCCTCGAGCGCGCCTCGCGCAGCGCGTCGACGGAATCGACCTTGACCAACTCACCTTGTTTGATGACGGCAACACGACTGCACGTCTGCTGCACTTCGGACATGACGTGACTGGAAAGAAATACCGCGTTTCCGGCGTTAGAGAACTCCGAAAGCATCTGAGAAAACGACCTCTGCACGACGGGGTCGAGCCCTTCGGTGGGTTCATCCAAGAACACAGCTTTGGGCTCATGTTGAAAGGCTTGCACCAGACCAATCTTTTGCTTCATGCCACGCGAATATTCACGGATGGGCCGACGTAAATCTGCCTGCGACAGTTGCAAGCGCTCACACACTTCGTTGCGCCGCGTGGACTCCTTGCCTTGCAGATCGCCCAACAACGCAAGATGCTCCGTGCCCGTCAGGGACTCGTACAAGCGAAGCTCGCCGGGCAGGTAGCCAATGTTCGGGGTTAGCTCCTTGCGGTCCTTTTGCGGGTCGAGGCCAAGGATTGACACCGAACCCGCACTCGGACGCAGCAAGCCAAGCATTGCCCGAAGGGTGGTTGTCTTTCCGGCCCCGTTGGTACCGAGAAAACCCATGACCTCGCCCGGCTCAACTGAAAACGAAATGTTGGAAATGCCACGCGACTTTCCATATCTCTTGGACAATCCGCTGCACTTGATTGCGCTCATGTCTCAAAAGTTATTGCCTCGACACGACCGAAACCGGGATCAGCTCACAACATCGAACGCGTCATCAGCAACGTCGACTAGTAACGATCGACTTCTGGCTTCTTGCCCTGTTGGTCGCCGGTCGCCGTGCGATACGTCGCGTCCCATTCCTCCCACTCGGTAAGCGAGTCGTTGAGGAAAGACCTGAACTTTGTATCGCCCTTCATGACACCAATTCCGTACGGCTCGGCCCCATAGGAACCTGCGAACACGGCCACGCGAGAACCCGCGGTTTTCAAGGAAGGAATGAGGTCGACGTGCATTGCCGCGACGGCCTCAACGCTTTCTGCGCTCAACCTGGACATGCACTCTGGAACAGACGGCATGATCAAAGACCGGTCTGCACGCGGCACCGCCGCCGCGAGAGCGTCAACGTTCGTTGAGCCGGTAACCGTGCACACGCGGCGTCCGTTGAGGTCATAAAGCGCCTCAATTGCCGTTGTGGTTGTTGCGCGATTGTCAAGTCTTGGGTTCTCGCGAACGACAATGTCCTGAGTCGCGATGTAATACGGACCCGCGAAGTCAACGAGGTTCTTGCGGCCTTGCGTAACCACGTAACGGCCAAGGGCAATGTCAACACGCTTGCCAATGATTGCGTCTTCACGGTCGGCGGGTTGCAAAGGAATCCATTCGATCTTGCCTTCAATGTTGTCGCCGAAGATCGAACGGGCAATCATCTTGCCGGTCTCGACATCAAAACCGACCCACGTTCCCTGGTTGTTGTTGATTGAGCTGAAAGGCGCTTGACCCGGAACAACGCCGATGTAGATCTTGCCTCGGTCCTGAATGGTCTTCATTGCCGTGCCCTTCTCAAACGTGGGCGGGCCTTCTTTGTCTTTCGAGTTCGTGTCAGTTGAACTGTCGCTTGAAATGCCGCCAAGACACCCCGTGAGACTGAGAGCCATCAAGGCAGCCAGCAAGGTGGAAATCAATGCCCGGCGGCGCGAATAAAAAGCCATGTGATTCATGATGCACCATTTGCCGCTCTTATTGGAATGCAACGAGCGGGGATGAAAGTCACTGAAGTCTGATCAGCCGCCGAGCGCCATTGTCTGGCCCATCTCAAGGAACATTGGATGAGCCTCGAGGTCCTCCAGTTCAATCGGCAACGGCACCGACCAATTTGGCCAGCTAGCTGCGGAAGTGCCCGGATAGTTGGGACGGTCGAGCAGACCGAGGCCGTCCTCCACGGTCATCACGCGCACCAAGCTCGATGCCTTGGCGAGGATCTCTGTCAAGGACTTGACTGCGTCGCGCGCTTCAAGCCGGTCGTCCGCATTGATACCCGACCAGTTAGCAACCTTGTCGATGATTGCCTGATTGGCTCCTTCGTCGGGCTCCATCCCCAAGTCGCGTTGGCGCTGCAGGTCCTGTTTGGTGAGCAGCCCCATGACGGTCGGAAGGTCGTGCGTAGTGATGGTCGCCATCGATGCGGCCGGGTAATCCTTTGGCTTGTCGGACTCGAACCACAGAACCTTGTAAGACAAGATTCCCGCTGACTGCAACGCGTCCCTCATGTAGCGCTCAACGGTTCCCAAGTCTTCACCGATAACGAACGCGTTACTGCGATGACTTTCCAGCGCAACAATCGCCATCATCTCAATCCACGGGTATTCCACGTATGCCCCGTCACGCGCACTGTTTGACGCGGGAATGCAGTAGAGACGAAACAGTCCCATGACGTGGTCAATCCGCAAACCTGCACCGTGTTGAAAGCCCGCGCGCAGCATACGAATGAACGGCGCGAAACGAATGGCGCGCAGTTTCCAAGGGTTCAAGGCCGGCAACGACCAGTTCTGACCAAGCGTGTTGAACTCGTCAGGCGGCGCGCCAACTTGAACGCCCGTCATTGTTGCGTCTTGCCAAATCCACGCGTCGGCACCGGTAGGCGATGCGCCAACGGCAAGATCGGTAACCAATCCGATCTCTTTACCGGCCGCCCGCAACTGTTCGCTGCACATCCATTGCAACCACTCGTGAAAACTGATGCGATCGCTCATTGCATCGATTGCACTGCGCACTGCACCGCTTGCCGGGTGCCGCAAGGACTCGGGCCACAGTGTCCAGTCGTCACCGTGCTGTTCGCTGAGCGCGCAATAGGTTGCAAACAAACGCAACGGCTCGCCCGCTTCTTCGAGATAACGCTGAAACTCCGGGTCGCTCTTGATGGCCTCGCGCCGGTTTTCCCAAATACCTTCGAGCGCTTCGCACTTGAGCAACCAGATGGAGTCTCGATCAATCAGCTCGGTCTCGTTCAGCTTCTTACCTCGCTCGTAAAAGCTCTCGGCAAGTTCTTGACTGCCTTCAATTCGATCAACCGCCAAATACAACGGACTGCGAAACTCTCTGCTGCTTGGAAAGTAAGGAGACGCTTCCTGCTTTCCGCCAAACGTTGGCGCGTGCATTGGATTGATCATCAAAACACCGGCACCCTCGTTGCGCGCAAGTGCAGCAAAGCGACGAAGGTCATCGAAGTCGCCCATTCCCCACGAACGTTGCGAGCGCAGCGCATAAAGCTGCAACGCCCAACCCCACTGTCGTTGAGGCACGGGAAGGCACGAGCCAGGCGTTGAAATGACGAGGGCAGTCGTCCCGTCTTCGCGAAATAGCTCGTGATAGCCAGGGATTAACGGCTTGGGCAGCAGCCCGGTCCCGGAAATCTCTTCGCCGGACTCCAGCACCAACCGCCAGTTACCAAGGTCGTATTCGGATTCTGGGGTTACGACAAGCACATCTTCACGGGCAGGCTCGTCGTGGTCGGCCGCGCCCATTGCATCCAAGAGTGCCAGCCGGGTCTCATCCTTGACCCTTCGCGGCTCGCCATTGAATGCCTTGTAGGTCTCTCCGATGCCGAGTTCACGCGCTCTCTCAGCCAAACGGGGGTCAAGCTCTCTTGCTTCTTCCACGGATTCTCCTCACTAGCGCGACGTGAACAACGTTGTCTCAGCCGTCCGACAAGATGGCACGCATGGAGACCTCATGTGCGGAAGGCACGACAATTGTTCGCGTTGGAACGTCTTCATGGTCCGACCGCTCACTAACCCAGGAATCGGATTGGTACCCAAAAAAGACCATGAAGGCTTCTGAGCGCATTGCCTTTTATTCCAGCCGATTTTCAATGGTCGAGATGGAAAACACGCATCGCTTCCCGCCCACCCGTGCAGTTGCCGAGCAATGGGTTGAGCGAACACCGTCGTCGTTCAAGTTCCTCATTCCCGCTTGGTCGCTGCTCACCGGCAAGGCAACGTTTCCGCCATCGCTTTACGAAGACCTCTGGAAAGAGATCCGCGAAGATTGCAAGGACAAGCGGCGCCTCTATCTGAATCACCTAAGCACAAACGCCATTGACGAGTGTTGGCTTCGTTTCGCTGATTCGCTGCGTCCACTGGTTGAGGCAGACAAACTGGGCGCCGTTGTGCTTCGTTTCCCACACTGGCTACAGCCCGGCGTATCAAGCACCCAAATGCTCGAAGACGCGCGGTCGCGCCTTGACGGCTTGCCTGTTGCAGTAGAAGTCAGCCATCCCGAGTGGTTTACGCCGTCCAACTGTGAAGAAACCTTTGAACGCCTCGAAGACCTGGACTTCACCTTTGTCTGCCTAGACGCGCCACGTGACCATCCACGCAGCCAGAACAACGCCTACGCAACAACCAATGGGCTGGGAATGCTCCGCCTAATTGGCCGCCAGCCTTACGAAGAACGCGATGGCTGGACCGAGGACTTCCGCGCATACCGTTACGACCAATCCGAATTGAAAGAAATCGAATCGCGAATCAGGCACTTGGCCGACGGCTGCGATGAACTTCACGTCGTTGTTTCAACGTGTTGGAAAGACGATGCCGTGGTCAACGCCGCGACAATCAGTTCAATGTTGGGCCTGACCAGCCAAGACCAAGTTATTGACATCACAGACCAAACACTTGCCAGCGAAAGCGCAAGGATGGAGAACGCATGACACCCGAACCCACCACCAATCAATTCGACACGACAGGCTCGACAAGCCCGTCGTTCTTGGCACCGATGTACGCAAAGAGCGCCGACGGCACCGAGATTGCCTTCTATGACCACGGCGGCAACGGGCCCGACGTCGTGCTCGGTCACGCTTCGGGTTTTTGTGCGGCCATTTGGTGTGAAGTCATCGAACGTCTCACCGGGCAATTCCACTGCGTCACATACGACACTCGCGGCCACGGAAAGTCCGGCCAGCCGGCACTCGCAGCACCAAGATCCGAGGCCTTTGACTGGGAACGCCTTGCTGATGACCTAGACGCCGTCATCGACACCGCCGGACTCGATCACCCTTTGGCAATCGGACACAGTTCAGGCGCTGCAGCACAAGTACTTCTGAGCGAACGGGGCGACTATCTAGCCGCCATGTATCTGTTCGAGCCGGTCATTTTCGACTTCGACCCTCCGCGCGGTCCGTGGCCAGATCGCGAACTTGCCAAGCGCACAAGACACCGACGCGAACGGTTCGATTCCCGCGATTCCGCACTCAAAGCCTTTCGCGAAAAGGGACCGTTTGCGTCACTCACGAACAGGGCGCTCGAGGCCTACGTTGATTGTGGGTTTCGTGAAATCGACAAGGGCGAAATCGAGCTGATCCTCAACCCTCTGGACGAAGCCGAGATCTACTCACTGGCAACTGACCACTTCGGCTATCAACGCCTTGGCCAGATCACAACGCCCACAACGGTTGCTCATGGCGAAACAAGCAAATCCTTCACCCACGATGAAATGCAACACGTCACCGAACGCATCAAGAATGCAAACCTAGAAACATTCAACGCGCTCGGCCATTTCGCCCCGCTCGAAGACCCAGGTCAATTCGTCGAACGTGTCACGTCGTTCTTTGCAAAGACCGCCGATGTCACTGGCGCTAGTTAGGTTCTTGTTGTGTCGTTTCCGCTCCCACGCTCGCTAACCCCGTCCAAGGTCTCGTCGTTCAAGGACTGCGCGCTGGCCTTCCGCTTTTCGGCAATCGACCGACTGCCAGAACCTCCCTCCATTGCGGCCCTACGCGGAACGCTCGTCCACACAGTTTTAGAAAAGCTCTTTTGGGAACACGACCGTGGCGAACGCAATCGCGAGCGTTGCGCCGAAATCCTCAAACGAGAACAAGAGCTGTTCTTCGCCAACGACCCCGAATGGTCAGAGCTCAACTGCACGCAAGAACAGCAAGAAACCTTTGCGCGCGAAGCAGAAAAGTTGGTCGACAACTACTTCAAGCTTGAAGATCCAAATGAAGTAAACGCAATCGGCATGGAGCTGATGCTCGAAACCCGCATCGGTTCGTTGTTGTTGAGGGGCATCATTGACCGCCTCGACCGTGATGAAAACGGCAACTTGGTTGTTGTCGACTACAAGACCGGGCGCTCCCCCGGCATCATGGATGAGTCGTCCAAGCTTGGCGGGGTTCAGTTCTACGCATATTTGTGTGAAGAAGTCCTTGGCGAGCGGCCAGTTGCGGTCAAGCTGATGTACCTCAAAGACCCAATCACCATTGCCCTTGAGCCGACCAGCCAGTCAATTAAGGCCATGGCCAGTCGGTCCACTGCCGTCTGGTCTGCAGTTGAAAAAGCATGCGAGCGCGAGGACTTCCGGCCCAACCCCGGAAAGCTGTGCAACTGGTGTGCATTCCACGCGCACTGCCCCGCCCAAGGCGGAACGCTTCCTCCCAACCCAACAGAAAGCAACGCAGACCACAACGGCGAACGCCCCGTGCCCGCACCACCGGGCCAACCAGCACAGGTCACCTTTCTCGAAGGTCGGTCATAGCCGCGCCATGCGCAAGCTTCTCGCGCAACTAAGCGCACTTCCCGCTTCGCCCGCAGTCACACGTCTAGACACCGCTGGCGAATCCGCAATAGAACCGCTGCGCGAAGTGCCTCAGTTAAACCGCGCGATGTACGCGCTGTCCGAAGCCGCGAACCATTCAGTGCTCTGGCTGACAATTAACTGGCTGAACGTCGCGCGCCACCCGTCCGCCGAAACAGCCATGCGTGCCGCACGCATCAGCGCAGCGATTGGGGCAGAGTCCCTCATCTGCAACCAAGGGGTCAAGCGCCTTTTCAATCGCGAACGACCGCCGGAACCCGAAGCCCGACCCCACAAACTCCGCAGACCTCAAACATCGAGCTTCCCAAGCGGCCATGCGGCAAGTGCTGCCTGTGCGCTTTTCGTGCTTGGAAACCGGCGCAATCTTTGGTGGCTTGGCCCTCTGGCTGCACTCGTTGGCTTCAGTCGAGCCTTTGTCCGCGTGCATCACTTGTCTGACGTGTTGGCAGGCTTCTCGTTCGGGGCTGTAGTTGGCCTTGTTTTTCGGCGTATCCTGGCCAAGTTCTGACCTCTTCGAACACTGTCACACCCCCTCGTCACAATTGTGACCATGCAACAAAGCTTCACCTTTGCAGGCGTCACCGATGCATCAACAAGCCAAGAACTCCCAACGCCAAGCGCACCACGCAAACGGGCACGCTCCGGCAACGCGGCTTCCAGCCAGTGGCACCTCAGCAACAACACCCGTTCAACGGGCCTGGCCGGGGTCAAGGCAGCAAAGGCCATCCTCGCCTCACAAGAACACAGCCACACTGTCGCCGCATAGTCAGCCACGCGCTCTGCGCATCGCAGCAGCAATCCTCGTGGCTGCGTGCATCCTCATTGCCGTCATTACACGCCTTGTCGGAACCTCCAATGACGAAGCGGCAGGCAATGCTTTTGCATCCAACGCAACCGTTGTCGACATCATCGACGGAGACACGCTGAGGGTGCGCCTCGCCCGAAGAACACAAACCGTCCGCATGATTGGCATCGACACCCCAGAAACCGTTCACCCAACCAAGCCAGTTGGCTGTTTTGGCCCGCAGGCTTCCGCATTCACCAAGTCCCAGCTTCCCAAGCACTCAGCCGTCCGTCTTGTCCTGGACGCTGAATCCAAAGACAAATACGGGCGCGTTCTTGCTTACGTCTATCGAAGCTCGGACAACACGTTCATCAACCTCGAATTGGCGCGAAGAGGTTTCGCACAACCACTAACAATCCCGCCCAACACCGCTCACTCTCAAGAAATCCTTGAAGCGTCTCGCCGCGCTCGCAGCGAAAACATCGGACTTTGGGCCAGCTGTCCAAACGCCCGCGTTACGAGCTGACGTCACTTACCTTTCAACGCGCGGGCGCAAAGCGATACGCCCTTGAGAAACGCAATCACCGTTCCAGGATCGCCCGAAATCTTCACGGCTCCACGCATGTAACCAACAACCAATTCGTCCACCCTGTTTTGCATGGCAACGATCGTGCTGGTCGGCAGCTCAACATAAAGGTCGACCGTGTCGTGAACAGCCTCTGCCAGAGAACACTTTCCGTCCGACAAGAAAAGCGCACCCGATTCGTTCTTTTCATCCGTCAGCGCGAATGCAACGTTCAACGCGGGATGGGCATCGACCACGACACCGTCGAGGCAACGGGCAACATCATTTACCCACGACGACTGGGTCAATTCGCTTTGCATTTCATCGAGGCTAACGCCTGACTACGTCTGGCTCGCTCACATTCCGCCGAGTCACGCAGGCCGCCGAGTCACACGGTCTGCCAAATCGAAAGGACGAAACTACGAGCGTCCGGTTGCTGTCAGGCCAATCAAGGTGTTGGACCGACGAGCAGCAGGCATGCGAGCCGCCATGGCCTGCAAGTAGCGAGCGGCTTCAGACTGGCCATAGTTCCCTGGAGTCGAAACCGTTGCGCCGGCCATGAAGACGTGCACGGTCCACATCCTTCCGCCTGAGTAGACAACCGCGATACCGACGTTGTTGAACTGAGGGTCAACCAGGTTCGCAAAGTGACCTGGGCTGGCAACAAAGGCCGCGAAAAGGGTCGGCTCGGTTCCACCGACTCCCACGTTCTCGCCAAGCTTGCGCCATCCGGCAGGTGCCTGCTTTGAGAGGTTGGGGTTGTGCACGAGGCTGCCCCTGGCCGCCATCTGGTTTGCCCAGTTCCGGGCGACCGTGTCGAGTGCGGCGTTGCGCTGGAATCCCGCAAGACCGCGAGAAGCCCGCAGCGAGTTCATGTCACGCAAAAAGGCGCTCTCATCCGTTGCAGGTGAGGCCGATGCGTCGTTAGGCACCGCGAAAACCGAGCCGAAGACCACCATCAGGGCCAAGGCAACCGTTTTCAGGCTTTTCGGCTGGGTCAGAACACCACGCATAGTGGTTTATCGGCACAATGAGTGGGTATATGAGTCACCGACTTGCACGGTTTGTCGTGGCAATCTGTGACCTGATGGGCCCTCGAATCATTTTTTCCACCTCATCGGTGTTTCCAAACACCGATCTCGGCTTCCAGCTAGCCGCTGAGTTCGGCTACGACGGGGTCGAATTGATGGTGAACCACGAGAAGCGGAGCCAGTCCATCGAGGCTGTCAGTCGTCTCAGCGAGCGCTACGACCAGCCTGTCACCGCCGTCCACGCTCCCTGCCTCGTCATATCCCAGCCCGTCTGGGGTTGGGACCCTGTTGCCAAGCTCGAGCGTACAATCGACTTCGCACTCAATGTCGGCGCCGAAACGGTTGTCACCCATCCCCCGTTTCGCTGGCAGCGCGAATACAAAGATCGCTTCATCCAGGTCGTCCAAGAGCTAAGCGAAATCCACTCCGGCAAGCTGAACATCGCCGTTGAGAACATGTACAGCGTGGAGAAGTTTGGCCGCAAGATCGAGCCCTATCTGTGTCTGGACGACCCGGCGCTCACCCAGTTCGCGCACACTTGCCTGGACACTTCTCATGCAGCTGCCGCTCGCATCGATTCCCTCGACCTATACCGCTCAATGGGCGATCGAATGAAGCACCTCCACCTTTCGGACTCCACCTCAACCCGAGGCGACGAGCACCTTCCTCCAGGCATGGGCACCCTGCCCCTGCAGGAGCTGGCGAGCCAAATGGCCGCCGACGGATTTGCGGGCGACATCGTCTTGGAGGTCGCCACCGGAAAACTGCCGGCCAGCGCACGCCAACGAACTGCCAAACAGTGCATTGAGTGGACCCGCCAGGCCTTCGGAGTCACTGCAAGCGTTTCCTAGGCAGAATTATTTGCGGCCAGGCGAACAAATTGGCCCCAACTGGGACAACTCTTTGACTGAATTGCCGACATAACCATGGCCACGGTCGATAACTTTTCGATCACCCAGGGGGTTTTTATGCCTGAACTGCCAGAACAGCCCAGCTCGACGACAACTGCTGAAAAACAAGAATCAGAAACGGCGCCAGTCGAGACATCGACCAACATCGACGCACCCCAGCCCTCCTCCGAAAACACCTCCTCGGAGACCGCGCCAGTCGAGCCCGTGGCCGAGCCCGTAGCCGATGAGGTCAAGCCAACCCCCAAGGCAAAGAAGTCAAAGGCGAAGTCCAAGAAGTCAAAGCAGGTCTCCCCCGCTGAGCCCGAATCGGTTTCGGTTGAGGCAACCCCCGTTTCTGTTGATCCCGAGCCAGTTCCCGAGCCAAAGCCTGCAGAACCAGAACCAGAACCAGAACCAGCTTCGGTTGAAGCAGAACCCACCACAGCGGCATCTACGGAGGAAGTAGAAGAGAAGCCTCCCGCCAAGAAGCGCGCCAAACGCGCGTCGACAAAGACAACGAAATCAACCAGCGAATCCGACGAGTCTGAGACCAAGCCCAAGAAGCCTGCGCGCAAGCCGCGTGCCAAAAAGGCAGCCGCGCCAACCGCCGCGCCAACCACCGAAGCTTCAAACTCAGCCGAGAACCCAGCCGCAGACGAGAACGGCCCGACTCCGGACATCTCGGAAGCCGCAGACGAAATCTTTGTAACCGAGCAAGCAGACGCAAACGGTTTTGCACTCGTTCGCGCTGACGACGACGCAACGGACGGACATGACAACTCCATCGGCGCCGCAGCCATCGCGACTCCAATCGATGCATCACGCCCACGCCTTGCCCACCGTGCCGTCGCCGCCGAACCCAAGGACGACAACACCGCCGAACTTCTGGCACAGCTAATCGAAAAGCTCGACGACCCATCTCAGACGCCACGCCGAAATGTCTGGCCCGCGGCCGCAGCAGTCGGACTAATTGTCGGCCTCGGTGCGGGAATCGCAATCAGCAGCGTGTTTCCTGGCGCGACAACCCCAGGACCCTCGCTCGATGCAATCAACCAGCCCGCCAGCCCCAATGCACAGTCGCTACTGCCGGCACAGGCAACACCCGGCACAACCGTGGCTCCGCTTGTCGAAATGAAGGGAACGACTTCCCAAGAGTCGAATCTTGTAGACCTTCAAGGCGGTGAAGTCACCCTCCAGTACGCATCTGACGCGGGGCAGTTCCAGGCACAATTGGCAGACGCATCAGGCTTGACAGTCGGGCCTCCCGTCACTTGCGAAGGCCCTTGCAACACCAAGATCACAATCCCCCACTCGCCCGGTCAATTCAAGGTGATCGTCAACGCGACCAACTCCAACTGGTCAGTTTCGCTTTCCTAACAAGCGTCAGACTTTGACTTTCAATGACTAAGGACTATTCCGGCGACGACTGGGCGCTCGACCCAACGCTTGCAAACATTGGGCAAAGTGCGCGCCGAGAACTGCGCGATCAAGCACGTGAGCACGAACGCCACATTGAGCGCGCAGAGTTGCAAAGCCGCATCCTCGACGATGTGTTGCACGAATCGCGCAACCGCGGAGACACCGTTTCCGTTTCAACAAGTCGCCGCACGTTCAACGGCTTGATTGAACGTGCGGCAATCGACTTTTTGAGTGTCCGCGGACCAACAACCGTCGTTGACATTGCATTTGCAGCCGTCGACTTCATCCGCGTCATCAACCGAGGCACGAGTCGCGGCGGCACGCCGGCCACCCACGCAGCCGATTCATTTGCTCACCACTTGAGCGAAAACGAATCGGCGCACGAACGCGTTGAGATCGGCATCAACGGCCGTGAGGAAATCTTGCTGGCGCGCGTCCCAATTGTCGGCCAAGACCACGTCATGGCCGTCGACGACCACCGCAACGAGTGGATCATCCCGCTGACTTCCATTTCTTTTGTCATCAGACAAGAAGCGGCCAACAACAAGAGGGGTTACCGCTAAGCGGCAACCCCTCTTGCAAGAGTCTCTACTTGTGGATCCAGGTCTACTTAGACGTAGGTCTCGTATTCAGCCGAGTTGAGGTCAAGGCTGTTGGTGTCGACCTTTTGGTCTTCGAACCACTTGAGAACCTCGTCGCGCTTGAACTTGAACGCGCGAACGCCCTCAATGCGGTAAGCAGGAATCACGCCCTCGCGAGCAAGCCGACGTACGTGTACTGGGCTCATCTGCAAGAGTTCGCCGACCATAGCGGTGTCAATGATCGGTGGATAGTCGTGAGGCTGCCGGGCCATGAGGCCTCCCTGGATTTCTAGGAATTGGATCGTTGGCGCACAATTTGCACGCTTTTTTTGCTCTTGGCAAGCGATTTTCGAACTGTTCCGTTCGATCCTTGTCCAAATCTCACAAAAAGTCCTGGATACCCCACTTAGAGCGATCACAAATTTTTCTTTGCAAAGTTGCCCATTGAACAGTGAAAAATGGGGGTCTAGTATTATGATACGTAGGCAGCAGGTAGGGCCCGCGCTTTTTTATTTTTTAGAGGTTCCCACAATGAGCGATCTTGCGACACCCGATTCGCGATTGAGCCCCAACTCTCGCGCGGCCAAGAAACCCGCTCAAACCAACTCGGGCGCCTGGATTCTGATGGCTCTGGCCTTTCTCATTGCCCTGGTCGTGTACTTCTATATGACCGGCCAAAGCCAGAAACGCTTTGAGGTCGCCGTAGTTACCCGCGATCTTGCCGTTGGCTCCAAGATCAGCGAAACCGACCTTCGCTCGGTCAGCGTCAACCTTCCAAGGGAGCAGCTGGACAGGCTTGTCCTCTTCGATGCCGTCAGCTCGATTCAGGGAAGCGTGATCGTTGCCCCTGTCACCGCTGGTGACCCACTCGTGCGCTCAAGCGTGCGACCCTCGTCCACGTCCAATGGCTTGCGAGCAATGAGTGTTCCCGTGGATAAAGAACGAGCAGTTGCGGGCAGCTTGGTAGTTGGCGACCGCGTTGACATTGTCGACACGACTCAAGGTTTCGCCGACAACTTGGCAGCCCGCAACCTCGAGGTCTTGGGTGTGCAAGCACCGACCGGTGGCGCTTTGGGTGGCAGCTCGAACTTCTCCATCACGGTTGCTGTCACTTCGGAAGACGCGGTCAACATTGCAAAATCCGTAAACAACAACAAGTTCCTGATCGTCCGCTCAACTGGCGCGACACCGCTCAGCGGTTCTGCTGCGCCCGCGTCGACATCTAGCAGCTCGGCACCCGCAAAGAAATGATCACAGAACACACCACGGCAGTTCCCGGCCTGGCGATCGTTCGATCGACACGCGGCTGGGCACGCTTGCTGCATCGTTACGTGGTTGACCACGGAGGTGCAGTTGTAAAAACGCGCCCTCTTGAAGAACGTCAAGCAATCGAAGACGAATACGACGTCTTGATTGTTGATGACATCAGTTCATTCCTCAGCGCCTACATCGTTGAAGAGCTTCACCGACGCGGAAGACGGGTTCTCGGCGTTTACGACCAAGACGAGTTCAGTCCAAACGGTGACACGGGTGCTGGCAAGCAGCGCCTCGAACGCCTCGGCGTAGACGGGGTCATCGACGCAGAGGCAACACCCGAAGACTTCGTTCGCGTCATTCGCGACCTGGCACCTGTGCGCGCTATTGACTACAGCAACGGCGCATTCGGTGCAGGTGAGCTTGGCGATGACCCATTTGGCCATCTGACAAACAGCCATTCTCCCGGTGCGGTGATTCGTCCAATGAATGGAACGCCGGACAACAGACCGCGTGGCCACATCACTACCGTTCTTGGAACTTCAGGCGGTGTAGGCGCCAGCGAGATTGCACTCGAACTGGCACGCGCACTCGGCAAGCGTGGAGAGCGCGCCGTTGTTATCGATGCCGACGAGATGGTGCCGTCACTTGCACAACGTCTCGGCGTGCAACTGCATCCAAACATCCGCACTGCGGTCGACGTTGTCGAACACGGAACCGGTCGCCTCATCGACTGTTTGACAAACGTGGGTCCAAACCTCGAAGCACTGGTGGGACTTCCCCACCCTCGCGACTGGGTTGAGATTCGCGGGCCCGAGATTGAAGCCGTCATTCGTGAGGTTTCGAGAGGTCGTCATCAAGTAGTCGTCAATGCATCGCCAAACATTGAAGACCTGGCTCCTTTTGGCTCAGCAGACCGCTTTGCAGCAAGTCGTGCCGCGGTGTCCTTGGCTGACAGCATCGTCCTGGTGTGTCCCCCCACTCCAATGGGCATTGCTCGTTTAATTGACCGGGTTGCAGACCTGGATGAGATTGCCCAAGACACCGCGGTTCACGTGATTATCAACCGAGCACCAAAGAACTCGGGCAAGCGTAAGGAAATTGCGCGCGAGATTGAACGCAATTTCCGCCCCAACAGCTTGCACTTCATTTCGAACGACAACCGTGTCGAAGCCGCAGCATGGGATGGCGTGTTGGTGTCGTCGGGTGAGTTCACACGAATCGTCGATGGCGCACTAGCACCGTTGATCCCCCAGCAAATGCGCGCTGCACGTCGTTCATCCAAACAAGGTTCGACCAAACAAGGCTCGGCGCAGCAACGCTCAGCACAACAGCGTTCGTCGAAATCAAGGTCGCGCAATCAAAAACCGCAGACCGCCAAGCACAGTCGTAATCAGAATCACAGAAGGGGTGCATGACAGTGTCCCAACACGCACCTCGCGAAACACTTGACGCCTACGCCGTCATTCGTGAAGAAGTAATCAACCAACTCGAAGAACGTCGCATTCCGCTCGGCAGCACAAACATTGACCGCGTGCGCGAACTGGTTGTCGAGATCGTTCAGACATACCAAGCCCGTGCGCACCTCGGCGGCGGGCGGTCGTTGGCCGACCCATCGGGCATGGTGTCGCAGATACTTGCATCCGTCACTGACTACGGCCCACTGAGCGAACTCTTCGCCCGGCCAGACATTGAAGAAATCTTCATTGAAGGCGATGAGGTTGCTTTCATCGATGGTCACGGCCGCCTCCAAGGCATGACCATGCCAACAACCGAGCAGGAAAACATGCAAACGGTTGAACGGCTTCTCGCCACCAGCGAGCGTCACCTCGACGCAAAGAACCCAATCGTTCAAGCTCGCATCCTTGGTGGCAACGCTCGCCTCACGGCAACCATTCCCCCAATCGCGGACGTGTTGAGTGCAACCATCAGAAAGCACTCGATGCGACGCGAGACTCTGCGCACACTTGTTGAACGCGGCACTCTCACCAGTCCGGCTGCCAGTTTCATTCGAGCATCAATGCAAGCTGCAACTTCAATGATGGTTGCAGGTTCACCTGGTACCGGTAAGACCACCTTTACCAGTGCATGTATTGCTTCGGTTCCGTCGCACCACTGCATCAGAGTCTGTGAAGAAATTCGCGAGCTGAACACTCCAATTGTCCACGGCCAGTACTACGAGGCTCGGCCACCGTCGCTCGATGGAGGCGGCGAGGTTTCACTTCGTCACTTGGTCAAGTTCGTCCTTGGCATGCGTCCGGACTTAATCGTTGTTGGTGAAGTCCGCGGCGCCGAGGCATTCGAGTTGACCCGTGCAGTCAACGCCGGTACCGGTTTCCTTTGTACAGTCCACGCAAACAGCGCGTACGACGCACTTGAAGCAATCGTGAATGCGGCCATCATGGCCGGCGAGAACGTCGGCATTGACATTGTTCGCAAAGTCTTCAGCTCGTCCATTGACCTTGTTTGCTTCCTCGATCGCGAAAACATTTCCAAGGTCGATCCGGAAAAGGGCATCCGCCGTCAGATTATGGAAATCATGGCCGTTGAGCCATCGCTGTCCAACAACGGCTTCACAACATCGCCAATCTTCGAACGCTCCGATTTCGGTCGCCCATTGGAATGGACGGGTGCAGTTCCGGCTTGTGCGGAAAAGATCGAAAGGTCGTTGCCGCGCGGTTACACAATCCGCGGCATCCTTTCCGGACAACAACCGTATTTGTAGGCCGCCATGTTGATCCTTGGAGCACTCGCATTCGGTGTCGGGGTCTTCTTTGCCGTCGGACTCATGACGGGCAAGGCCCCCGAGGTCCGCTTTGGCAACTCTTCTTCCAAACCTGAGCAAAGCAAACGCCAGATATGGTTGACGCAGGCAGGCGTAGAACTTTCCCCCACACAGTTCTATGCAGGCCTTGCATTCGTGGCACTTGTCGTTTTCGGTTTGGTAAGTGCAATGACAGGCGCGCCGTCAGTTGCAATCGCGCCCGCACTTGGCGCCGCAGCACTCCCCTACGCGTTCTTTGCAAAGAAGCGTTCAACAAGGCTTTCAAGCACAACCAACGCTTGGCCTGACGCAATTCTGGAACTGACGTCGAGCATTGAATCCAACGCTTCTTTACACGGCGCGCTGGTTGCATTGTCGCACCGCGGCCCAGAGGCACTACGCCCGGCATTCGACCGCTTCGATCAACTCTCAACAACCATTGGCGTTGTTCCTGCCTTGGAAGTCGTACGCGAACGCCTTGCAGACCCGACATCAGACCGCGTTATTGAAGTTCTGATCCTCGCCCACGAACGCGGCGGCGGAATCGTCACCGACATCCTTCGCGACCTGGCTCACGCAACAACCGAAGACATTCAACTAGGCGAAGAGATTGAGTCCGCACAGCTGGAACAAAAGATCAACGCGCGTGCGGTGTTCGTGATTCCGTGGGGCATTCTCATTTTGTTGGTGCTGGCAAACCAGCAATACCGCGAGTTCTACCAATCCACCCTTGGTTACATCGTCATCCTGGTTGGCGGCATCGGAAGCGCAATCGGCATCTACGTCGTGTCACGGTTGGCGCGCCCAATCCTTGAAAACCGCGTGTTCGGCGGTGCTGCAACGTCGAAAAAGCTCAGCGCATTTACGTCAACCGACGACCATGAAGAGGTGGCGTGATGGACGACATCTTTGGTTGGAGGTTTGTCGGAGCGCTCGGCTTCGCCGTTGGCATGTGCCTCTTGTTGGCCAAGATCTTTTTCCCAAGCACACGTCTGGCCGCCCGCGTTCGTCCATACACGGCATCAAGTCGTTCATTGCTCGGCCGCCTGCCAGACCGCGCGGCAATCCTTGGCTCGACAAGTGTGGGCGCGAGCAATGTTGTGCAACGCCTCTACCGCCCCGTTGGCGAAGCGCTGTTGGTGTTTCTCGGTCGTGTTCTCGGTCAAGCCTGGGACGACAAGTCAACCCTCATGCGGTTGCGCCAAGCAGACCTGCTTAGCGACATCGATGAGAAGAACCGAGTGCATGAATGGCGACTGCGCCAAATCTGGTCCGGTTTGAAGTGGGGTCTTTCACTTGCCGTTGCCGCGCAGCTGCTCAAGGGCAAGCCCGTGCTAACGCTGTTGGCTTTCGTTCTCGGCGTTGTCATCGGCGTCTCGCGTCACAACGCCACGATCTCGTCGACCATTGAAAAGCGTCGAACCCGGATGCGTATCGAGCTCTACACAATCAATCAGTTGCTTGCCATCTACCTGCGCACAAGCGGCTCGCCAACCCTTGCTGCACAACGACTCGTCCGTCGAGCCCGCGGTTCTGTTATTGACGAACTCAACGAAGCGTTGCGTCTTCACGCACGAGGCATGCCGGCCAGCCAAGCATTTGGTCGCATTGCATCGACAACGCCCGAGCCCCTTGCTGCGCGCACGTACAAGCTGCTTTCCAGCGGGTCTGAACGCGGAGCTGACCTCGCGCGCGCCCTGCTTGCTCTGTCCGAAGACGTTCGAGACCAAAGGCGCAACGAAGTGCGTCGCTCGGCAACAAAACGCCAAGGCGCAATGCTGATTCCAATCTTGATGTTCCTTGCGCCGGTGATGCTGTTGTTCATTGCCGCGCCGCTACCGAGCTTCTTCTTCGGAGTCAAGTAAATGGAGCGCACGACTCGCCACGCCAAGCCCTTGCGCGTGATGGCAAACCCCCTTCCCCGAATTGAAATCGAAAACCCCTAAGGAAGTATCATGATACTTATGAAACAACGACTGGCAGCGGCCCGCCGCGACGAATCCGGATTCACCACGGCCGAGCTACTCGGCAACGCAGCCCTAGGCATCCTTGCACTGGTCGCTATTTGGGCAGCGCTCGGCCAACTCGGTACCGGCGTGATCGACAACATCAAGAAACAACTCAACATCTAAGACTCCGCCGCAAACGGCGAGGGTTGAACAGCCGGAGGTTTGAACATTTGAAAGGAGGAACCGGCCATGAAAGTGCGTGAGCGTGCAGACGAGGCCGGTTTCATCTCAATCGAGATGATGGTTGCGGTTGCAATGTCCCTCCTTTTCTTTGTGTTCTTGCTCAACCTGTTGTTCTTTGGTTATGGCAAAGGCGTGGTGCGTGCTGCAGCCGACGAAGGCGCCCGCGCCGGTAGCCGCATTGCAGTTGCTACGCCCAAACAGGGTGGGGCTGCCGTTGCAGCAAGCAATGCACAAGACGTCGCGCTCAGCATCACTGCATGCCAGAAGCGCGCAGAATCGGTGATGGAAAGCCTGGGCTCGATGGCGACCAGGCCCGTCATCGAATGCACGGTTGACGTTGATGCTCGACGCGTTGACGCAACCGTGAAAGCAACTTTCCAAGGCTGGGTTCCACCGGTTCCCGACATCGACGTTGCCGCCGCCGGCTCTTCAGTCAAGGAGCTGGCACCACAATGACCACGCTTCACACACTTACTTCAGGCTTTGCACACCGGGCCCGACTCCACAAGAGCCGACTCAAGACCCGCGAAGACGGCATGGTTGCAATCGAGTTTGTCGCCAGCCTTTGTTTCTTGTTGTTGCCAATCACACTGTTGGTGCTTTCAATTCCCACGTGGGCCGAACGCCAAATGCTTGCGCGCACGGCCGCTCGAGAATCTGCCCGCGTTTACGCACTCACCGGCGACCCAGCTACCGCTACGGCAATGGCCCAGCAAGTGGCCGCCAACTACAAAATTCCCGACACAGACCTAACGGTCAGTTTCGACGACTACCCCGCCGTTCCAATCAAGCCGGGCGATACAGCCAATGCAACAGTCACTGTGAAAGTGCCTGCAATCAGTGTCGGCATCTTGAAAGTCGACTCGTCTGCCTTTGACTATTCGTCAACACACAACGAACCGATTGACGTTTACAGGAGCCGAGCACAATGACTCTTTCTGTAGAGCGTTTTCGTTTTTCAATCAACAAGGTCCGCAGTTCTTTCAGAACCAAGAGGATTGCGCGCAAGAACGAGCGCGGTTTCTTCACAATCTGGACTCTTGGGCTGTGCGTTGGCGTGTTGTTTCTTGGTGGATTGATCTTTGACTTCTGGCACGCCTTCAGCGACCGACGCGAACTTGCAGCAATGGTCGACGCAGCAGCGGTCGCCGGCGCAAACCAAGTCGACCTCGACGCATTTCGCGTCACGGGACAAGCCCAGCTCGACGAAGCGGCAGCGCGCCAAGCAATTGCGGACTACCTCGCAACGGCGTCTGCAACCAACAAGCTTCAACTCAGCGACACCACAGTTGAAATCCAAGGCCAAGCAATAGCCGTCACTTCAACCGTCAGCACTCGCATCACGTTTGCCGCCATCTTCCTCGCCAGCACAGAAGTACCGGTGACCGTCACCGGAATCGCCGATCCGCGCGTGGCGCAGTAACTCAGAAGGATTAAGACAATGGACTTCAAACCACTCCTGGTTCTCGGACTCGTAGGCGCGCTGTTAGGCGGAGGCATGTACGTCAACAAGTCACAACGCGAAGAGGCCTACAGAGAAGCCGGCATCACAACAACTGCGCCAGATGGTCCGCCAGTTACATCGGTAGACAAGGCAACCGGTGACGCAGCTGATTGGGCCGCGGGCTTGGAACGCATCACCCGAATTGAAAACGAGTTGTACTCGGCACCAAATGCGTCACGCGTTGGCGAAATCATGTTGCCTGCATGTGCGTGCTACCAAGACGGAATCGACCGCTTGAACGCGCTCAAGCAAAAGGGGCGCAAGGTCGCCGGTGCGAACATCGTGTTGACGAAAACGACTTTCATCAAACAAGAAGGCAACTTTCGCGTGTACACGTACACGTACCCAACCTCTGCAGGCTTTGGAATTGTCGACTCCACAGGCAAGACAGTCGAAGCCGCACCTCCGCCCAACCCCAAGGGCTTCATGTACGTAATGGACAAGGGCACCGACGGGATCTGGCGGCTATCTGACCGCTACATGATTGGAACAAGACAATGACCGGGTTTCGCAATCGCTTTGCAGTCGCACTTTGTGCTGTCGCTGTGATGTCGGGTGCGAATGCTCTTGCGCTGCCGTCGCCCGCTCTCGCTGAAGACTGCACGGGACAATCCTCGGTGCTTGGCGGTGGATCAACCGGAGATGCCTCGGGTGGCTGCACAGGCGGATCGGGCCCCACCGGACCGTTTGACGCGGCTGACCACAGCTACGACATCGTCGATGACTTTGGCCAAACCCGCGCCTGCACCGACCCCAATGGCGTTCCCTCCTACATGGCTTACATCGCCCGTCCCGGCGAAACTCCCATCTACCGCTGCGTCAACCAGAACACCCCCGGCACTGGTGGCCCATCCAAGGCCCAGGCCCGCCTCGTGGTCAAAGCACCGGTCATCAGGAGCGACTTCCAGCAAAAGTTCCTGGTAGGCGCGCCAATCACGTTCGATTTCACCGAACCAGGCACGCTCCGCAAAGACATCACGGGCTTCAACGCCTACGTCGAAGCCACCCCCACTGCCTACCAATGGGACTTCGGAGATGGCACTACTTCGACCGATCCCAGCCCAACTCACGTATTCCTACGCAAAGACGTGAATTCGGACCACAAAGCGCGGGTTACTGTGTCGGTTACCTATAAAGCTGTTCTTCACTCTCAGGCTGCCGATGGAGGGCCTGTGGGCGAACAGGATTTGGGTGATATTCAACTAACGAGTACACCTTTGGAACGACCAATCGTAGAGGTGTGGTCAGCGCTTATTCCGAAGAGCTAGGTGAAGATGTCCGACCGTTTTGATCCAGATGCATGGCCGCTGCCAGAAGACGACGACCCCGCGAAGAAGCCGGGTGGTTCTCACATGGCCAGCAACCAAGATGATTACAAGTCACTTGATTTTGACAACCCCTCGGGTTCGCAAAACCGCGGGGATTATGGAGACCCATATTCCGACGCCCCTTATTCAGACTCGGGCTATCGCGAAGGCGACTTTGGCTTTGGCAATGACCAAGGCACCCAAGGCGGCTATGGCTCCAACGATGGTTACGACAATGACCTCGGGCGCCAAACAGACTCCAGCGACTGGACTGCCGCGGGCGCCGTAAACCGCAACGACGGTTACGACGACGGTTCAAACGGCGATCGCTACGGAAGCGAGTCCTCCAACGGCTTTGACAACGACGGTTACCGAAACGAAGACGGCTACAACGACGGCCGCAATGACGGCTACGACGATAGCTACAACGATGGTTACCGCAACGGCGACGGTTACGACGACGACTATGACGACGGTTACGACGACGACTACGACCAGCGCGACGACAACCGCGGCGGTGGATTGCTGCGCAAGCTCCTCCCCGCCCTCATTGCGCTGCTTCTTCTGGTCGCCCTCATTGCGGGAATCCTGGCCTTCTTGGGCAAGAACAAGGGCGACGCACCTGTCGACCCAGACTCTTCACAAGAAACAACTGTGCTAACAGATCCAACCCAAACAACGGTAACCACGGCACTAGACGCGCAAACCGCGCAGCTGCCTGCCGACGTCAAGGCTGGCATCGACGCTGCTTTGGCCGGTTGGGGCAAGTTTGCAGTCAACGGAAACTTGGACGAAGTGCGCCCGTTCTTTGTGACCACCGGTTCTCAGTTCCAACGCTTTGAATCAGAGTCCCGTTCGCTCAGAGACAACCCTCCGGGCGGCACTCCTTTGATCATGAAGACCAGCAACGAGCAGGCCCAGCAGGCCGGCAGCGACTGGATTGTCACTTCAGACGTTCTTGTTAGCCGGGCAGGCGAGCAAGACCAGCAGTTCAAGTGGGAAATGCGAGTCTCCAAGGTCAACGACGCTTGGCAGATCAGCTCCATCCGCCAAATCAGCTAACCCGCTGATTCACAACTAACGAACAAAAGCCTCACCTTCGGGCGGGGCTTTTGTTTTTACGGACCCTTGCTTTGCACAGAACTGTTGCAAACAAGCGAACCTACGGCGTCTACAACGCCAATGAAGTCGGCTCCACCGAGCGCGCCACGGCCAACACGGCTTCGACATCAATCGGCCGCTCCAGGGAACGCCCGACGCTGAGCACATAACGCGCAGCCGTGGTCGGAGACGACCAAGCGACCATGAAGTCGTCATGGCTGACACGCTGATTCGGGCT
>JBDIBA010000022.1:0-33733 GCA_039812705.1 Acidimicrobiia bacterium | reverse complement strand
GGGTGGTTGGATTGAGGTCAGGGGAGAGGTAGCTCTTCGCCTGCTTGATTCATCCATTTGCTCACGGTAATTGGCGTGTAGGCATCCATCGCGTCAAGCAGGGCCACGGGGTCAGACTCCACGATCAGTGCGCTTCGATTCTCTTCTCGCAGGAATCCCTCGGCAACAGCGTGGTTCATGAAGGCAATCAATGAATCGAAATAGCCCAGTGTGTTCAGCACCGCGACGGGCTTCGTGTGAATGCCAAGCTGTGCCCAGGTGAGGATTTCGGCAAGCTCGTCCAGCGTCCCGAAACCTCCAGGAAGGGCAACGAATCCATCAGAGAGTTCGGCAATCAACGCTTTGCGTTCGTGCATCGACCCCACGACGTGTAGATCAGTCAAGGATTTGTGAGCAATCTCCTTCTCAAAGAGTTGCTTGGGCAAGACGCCGGTTATTCTTCCGCCGCACGAGAGCACGGTATTGGCAAGAGTGTCCATTGCCCCCACACTTGCCCCGCCGTAGACGGCGAGCAGTTCTCGTCTTGCGATTTCGGTCGCAAGACCAACTACGGCCTTCGTGTAGTCGTCGCTGAAACCTGGACTTGAACCACAGAAGACCGCCAATGACCGCATTGCACGATCATAGGTGGGCTAGACGGTAATGCCCCTCGGTGTCAATGCCTTGCTACTTGCCGTAGCTGCTTGGAGTTGCAGCACTGGTCGGGCTCTTGTGTAGAAATCGGCCCATCACGGGCGTTTTGATGTTGCGCAGCCACGCTTCCGCCATGGTCCCTGGTGCACTCAGGCGATTGGCGCACGAACGAATCGACGACGTGTTGCTCGTTTGTCCAGGAATTGTCTATAGGCGCGACAGCATTGATCGGCTCCATGCGGGAACCCCACATCAAATGGATCTGTGGCGAATATCGAAAACGCAACTAGATGACGTTGACATGGACGAAATGATCGCCGTGCTGGTGAATGCGTTGGTGCCGGGCAGCGAGTATCGCTGCGAGCCTCGGCTGCATCCGTATACGGCGAACGGGCGGCAAGTTGACGTGTTCTGGGAGGGGGAGTGGATTGAAATTGCCGAGTGCGGACTCGCTGCCTCCGATGTACTTACGCAGGCGGGGCTTGGGCATGTATCCGGGCTTGCGCTGGGAATGGGTCTCGATCGCCTACTCATGCTCCGCAAGGGAATACCCGATATCCGCCTGCTCCGGTCAAATGATCCGCGCGTGGCTGAGCAATTGCTCGACCTCAAACCGTATGTCCCCGTCTCCTCCATGCCAGCGGTTCGGCGGGATCTCTCCGTTGCCGTGGATGCTCACGACACAGATGAAGACCTTGGTGACCGCGTGCGTGACGCACTCGGGGATGACGCTTCCGTCATTGAGGAAGTGCGAGTGCTCTCTGAAACCCCTTACGAGGCATTGCCGGCCGAAGCACGCAGTCGAATAGGTATCTCAGTCACTCAAAAGAACGTGCTCGTTCGTGTCGTGCTTCGGGCTCTCGACAGAACGCTGTCCGCGCACGATGCGAATGACATTCGAAATCGCATTTATGCAGCGATTCACCAGGGGAGTTCCGCGCAGTGGAGCACATGAATGAGGTGATTCGATCGGGAGATCGTCGAACAGTGGATTTTGAATCCACCGGTTCGCGGCGCGAAAAGGCCTGAAATCCTTTGTAAAGACGCTCTCAAAATAAAGAAAACCGGTTTTCCTTTTCTTAGCTCGAACTCAACATAAGGATCAGTGCCTTAGAAGGCAGTGGGCAAACCGCAGCACAACACCCCTATGAGGCCTTTAGAACCTCTGGGTTTCACAGCGCCAGATCATTGTGCCGTGGGGTGGAGCGCATGGAATAGGCATATCGCTTATGCCATAACCCACAGGTTGGGGCATAAGCGATATGCAGCAACCACCCGCGCGCACGAAACCCGCGCACGAAACCCGCGCACGAAACCCGCGCGCACGCGTGAAAGCGCCGCCGTAACGCCTAGTGCTTCAGCGCGACCTTGTGCAGAGCAACGCTCGCGGCGCCTTCACTCTGGAACGGCTGGAAAACATGATCGGTGATGCCGTAAGCGTCAAGGTCGTCACGCAGCCGGGCCATTGCGACCTCATCAAGCAGCGTTGGATGATATGTGGTGCGAGTCTGTCGCGCCACTCCGCTGGCTAGCAGCAGCTCCAGACTTCGTCGTGCTTTGTTGCCGCTGTGCGCGACGTTGGTGATTCCCGCGTAGTCGTCAAATGCAGCCTTGATGTCGAAGCCCACCCAATCAACCAGCGGAAGCACCTCAGCAAAACGCGTGGGATATGCGCCGGCCGTGTGCAATCCCACACGGAAACCCAAGTCCCGCACCTCGCCGATTGCCTTAGGAAGCGCGCCCTGAAGAGTGGGCTCGCCGCCGGTAAAGACCACGCCGTCTAGCAAGCCGCGTCGATCGCGCAAGAACTCCACAATGCCGTGCCAGTCAACAGCAATCTCGCCGTGGGCGGGCCTGAGCGACTGGTTGTAGCAATAACTGCAGTCCCAACCACACCCTTGGCAGAACACGGTCGCCACCAGTTCGCCAGGCCAATCAACCGACGAGAGTGGAGTGAAACCACCAACACGCAGATCGTCAGTCAAGATTCGCCTTCTCCTCACTGAAGTGCAGACGCTCTGCAAACTCGCCCTGCTTGCCCTTGTTAAAAGACGACGTGGGTCGGTGGTAGCCCATGACGCGCGTCCACACCTCGCAACGCTGACGTTCGTCGTCGGTCAGAACAATGAGATCGTCAGTCATTTCATGCGACGTAGTTGGGTTCATGTTTGTCAGCCTTTCCATTCTTGGTCGCGGCCAGTGCGCGACGCTTCTCTGCGATCAGTTCGACATCACACGTTGGGCAAAACTCGTGTTCGCCGGCTAGGTAACCGTGCTTAGGGCAGATTGAAAACGTGGGTGTCACGGTGATGTACGGCAAGCCATAACGCTCAAGCGATCGCCGCACCAACTTCTTGCACGCTTCGACCGACGAAATCTTCTCGCCCATGTAAAGGTGCAGAACAGTGCCGCCGGTGTACTTCTTTTGAAGTTCTTCTTGTCGCTCCAACGCTTCGAATGGATCGTTCGTAAGGCCGACCGGAAGCTGGCTGGAGTTTGTGTAATAGGGATGCTCAGATGTTCCCGCCTGCAGAATCTCGGGAAAACGCTTGCGGTCTTCGCGCGCAAACCGGTAGGTCGTGCCCTCGGCCGGCGTTGCCTCCAGGTTGTACATGTGCCCGGTTTCCTCTTGGAAACGAACTATCTCCGCGCGAACATGATCTAACAAGCGAACGGCCATGGCATGGCCTGCTTGGGTGGTGATGTCGTCGCGATCGCTCGTGAAGTTGCGGATCATTTCGTTGACGCCGTTAATTCCAATCGTCGAGAAGTGATTACGAAGCGTTCCCAAGTACTGACGCGTGTACGGAAACAGCCCCTGATCCATCAACTGCTGAATCACTTTGCGCTTTATTTCAAGGCTTGTGCGTGCAATCTCCAACAGCTCGTCGAGACGCTTGAGCAGCGCGGATTCATCGCCGCGATGTAGGTAACCGAGTCGCGCGCAGTTGACGGTGACAATGCCAAGCGAGCCGGTCTGTTCGGCGCTTCCAAACAGACCGTTGCCGCGCTTGAGAAGTTCGGTCAAGTTGAGCTGCAGTCGACAACACATGGAACGAACCATGTTTGGTTTCAGCTCCGAGTTGATGAAGTTCTGGAAATACGGCAAGCCGTACTTTGCCGTCATCTCGAACAGAAGGTTCGCGTTGTCGCTTTCCCATGGAAACTCCGGCGTGATGTTGTAAGTCGGAATGGGGAACGTAAATACGCGGCCCTTCTCGTCGCCCTCTGTCATGACGTCGATGTATGCGCGGTTGATCATGTCCATTTCAACCTGCAGTTCGCCGTAAGTGAAGGCCATGTCAACGCCGCCAATGCGCGGTGTCTGCTGTTGAAGGTCTTCCGGACAGGTCCAATCAAATGTCAGGTTGGTAAACGGCGTTTGAGTGCCCCAGCGCGAAGGCACATTGAGGTTGTAGATCAGTTCCTGCATGCATTGGCGAACCTCTGCGTAATTGAGGCCGTCTTTCTTGATGAATGGCGCCATGTAGGTGTCGAAAGAGGAGAACGCCTGCGCGCCGGCCCACTCGTTCTGCAAAGTTCCGAGGAAGTTGACGATCTGACCCACCGCGCTCGACATGTGTTTCGGCGGTCCTGATTCAACCTTGCCTGGAACGCCGTTAAGCCCGGTTTCAAGGAGGTTCCTGAGCGACCAACCGGCGCAGTAGCCAGCCAACATGTCAAGGTCATGAATGTGAAGGTCGCCGTCGCGATGTGCGCGGCCAACTTCTTGCGGATAGACGTGGCTCAACCAATAGTTGGCCGTGACCTTTCCTGAAACGTTGAGAATGAGACCGCCCAGGGAATAGCCCTGGTTGGCATTCGCATTGACGCGCCAGTCTTGACGCCCCAGGTATTCATCAATTGAAGACACGACGTCGACGACGGTTTCACGATCGTTGCGAACTCGACTGCGCTGCTCGCGATAGACGATGTATGCGCGCGCGGTCTTGAAGTGATTGGCGGAAATCAACACCTGTTCGACCACGTCTTGCACTTGTTCGATGTCGGGCGCCTTGTCAGGAAACCGGAACGACAAGACTTTGACGGCGTGGCCAGTCAGAAGGACGGCTTCGGACTCATCGAACTCACCAGTTGCCTTGCCCGCTCGTGTGATTGCGCGCTGGATCTTTTGCCGATCGAAAGGTGCATGAGTACCGGAGCGTTTGACGACAGAGGCGGGGGAGTGGGTGGTATTCGACATCGACCTAAGTGCGTCCTGTGAGTTTTCCGATCAGCTTGTTGTCCAGAAAATTCAACGTAGTTCCGACCTCAGTCGGGGTCAAAGGTTGCGCAGTGTGGTTGATTGGCGAAGCTCTAAGCGGCAGCGGATCCTCAACTAGTCGCGTACACCTGCAATGATCGCGCGATATGTCGCACCGAAATACATCGGCCATTGTTCGCACCGCTGGCCGTCTTGCGCTTGGGTCAGGCTTGCTTCTCGCGGGCACACTTCACCTGACCAGTAAGCGCCAAGAGTTCCAAGCTCAGGTTCCGCAGTGGCTGCCTCTTGACTCCGATTTCGTTGTTGTTTCGTCGGGTGTTGTCGAGCTCGGCCTTGGTGCAGCGTTGGTGGCAACTCCTCGTAAGTGGCGACCCGTTGTTGGTTGGATTGTGGCCGCCTTCTTCGTAGCCATATTCCCGGGAAACATTTCGCAATACGTCACTCGAACCGATGCGTTTGGCCTCAATTCAGACACCTCGCGCTTTGTGCGTTTGTTCTTCCAGCCGTTGTTCGTTGCGTGGGCACTGTGGTCCACCGATGCATGGCGGGCTTGGAAAAAAGCCAAGTCTGCGTAACTACTGAGCCGCTTACTGTTCGCGGGATTGGTGGCGAGTATCTGGCTCGATTCGACACGCTTGAGTTGCGCCAGGCAATCTGTGTCGATTGCGCGCGACGATTGGATAAGCGGCCCGCGCAATCCAAGAGATAGGCGGAGTGACCAACAACGCCCCGATGACTTTCCACGGAAACGACATCGACAACAGCGTGCGGCCAACTGCTGCGGCACCTTTGTGGACCGCGCCAGCAGAGTCAACCAAGTAAACCGCCGATGACACTTGGGATTGTGAGAGTCCAAGTTGTTCGTAGTCAAAGTCCTGCCACGCAACAATCTCGAGCTGCTGCGATCTCTGTCGTAACCACAGGGCAGCCTGTGTGCAAAAACCACAATCACCGTCATAAACAACGGTGTTCATCGGACTTACTTGTCGGCTTCGATGGTTCGAATGACTCGTGCAGGGTTGCCGACAGCAACAACATTGGGACCGATTGCCACGTCGTCTCCGATGGTGATCGGCGCAACATCGAGAGCTACCAAGCCAAAGTTCGCAAAACTCCGCTCACCAATTGTGATGTTCGAGCCGTAGTCAACGCGCAGCGGCGGAAGTATCACGCTCTCGTCGCCCAAGTCCTTGAACAGCGTCGTCAGCAGCTGCCTGCGCTCAGCGTCTGAGTGCGCAGGTGTTGAGTTGAACCGATCAACGATCTCGTGCGCGCGCTTTGCAAGCTGGATGAGCTCTGGGTCGTCGGCGATGTAAAGATCACCAGCTTCCATGCGTTCGCGCATTGACCGCGTGTCGTCCGTGTCCGGTTGCATGTCGCTCAGGTTTAGCTCAGGCTTGGCCTGTTGGCGAGGGCGATGTTCATTCTGGAGACTGGGCGCAAGGCGATTCACCATAGGAAAACCCGCAAGACATGGAATCAATGTTCCTTGTCTTGCGGGTTTTGAGATTGCAGCTAGTCGCGCGTGGACTACTTGGCGGCGAACCGATCGCGCACCGTTTGCTCAGCAGGCTTGCGCTGTGGCGTGTGGTCTGTGTCGCCGGGTCCACCTGCTGATGGGTTTGCATTCCACTGCCACAAGAACATGCCCTGGAACCACGGCAGGCCATCCCAGGCAACGAAGGTTCCTTGAAGTGCTCGTTGCTGTTCTTCAGGTGAATAAGCACCGCCGGTTTCCCACGGCTGGGTGAGCGTGTTCGTGCCGCTGCGGTAGCCGACCTCAGTGAAGATGACCGGCTTGTTGTAGCGGTTGCGGACGGCTGTGATTTCAGCCTTTACGTTGCGACCGTTGAAGTTGCTCCAACGCGCTGCGACTTCGCTGGTACTTGGTGTTGAGCCGGTTGACAGTGGGAAGTAAGCGTCGATGCCGATTACGTCAACAGCATCGAACCAGCGAACATTGAACGAGTCGTGGTTAGCCGAGTAAGTGATGGTCCCGTTGAAGCGGGCTCGTGCCTCTGCGACAACTTGACGCCATTGAGCGTCATAACCTTGCAAAGAGTTGAACTCGCTACCGATGTCGAGGATCTCGACGCCGTTTGCCTGCGCCATTGTGGCGTAGTGGTTCATCATCTGGCGGTAGTTGTAGAACCACTCGTTCGGGTTTGACGGCTGGAAGTTTCCGCGCCACACCGAGTTGCCGTAGGTGTTGACCATCGGGCGGATCATCGTTGCCATTCCGGCGCTTTCTGCGCGACGAATTCCGGCAAGCATTGCTTCGTCGGTTGCGGTGTATGTGCCATCGCGGAACATGTAGTTCGCGTCGCCGGAGTGTTGATACCAGATGGTGTTGATAGATGCTGCGTTGGCGCCGGTTGAAGCCATCTGTGCAAACGACTGGTCAGCCCCAGAGCCGACGTATGAGTTGGAATGCCAACCCATGAAGTTGAAGCCCTTGTACTTGCTCCATTTTCCGTTTCCACCGGGAACCGTCGTAGTGGAGGTGGTGGTCGGCAGGGTTGTTGTCGTGGTGGTCGGCGTGCTGTTGGAAAGACTGATCTTGTCAAGCAACAAGTTGCGGTCACAGCCACCTGTGAAGTCGTTGTCGAATGAGATGTTGACCGTGTGGTTGCCCGAGGCCAGGTTTGCAGGGAAGGTGTAGTCGGTCCATGCGGTTGCTGGCGCTTGCGTGGTGCCGACGACCGCGCCATCAACGCGAACAGTCATTTGTGGCGCGCCTTGGCATTGTTCGCCCTTTGCGCGCACGACGATGCTCTTTGCCGCGCCCTTAATAGTTCCGGTGCTGCTGCCCGCAGACCAGATCATCAAACCGGCCTTTGCGCTTGCAGTTGCATCGCTAAAGGTTTGACCCGCACCTGGGCTCAGCGTTGTTGCTTCAGCCTCAATGCTTCCCGACGCTGCAGGCGTTGTGGTTGAAGTTGTTGTCGGTGCGGTTGTTGTTGAAGTGGTTGGAGCACCTGTGGTTGTAGTGGTTGGTGCGGAGTTTGTGATGCGGATTTGGTCGACCCAAAGGTTGCGGTCGCAGCCATCGCCCGCGTCGTTAGTGAATGCGACCGAGAAGGTGTGGTTGCCGGCACTGATTGGTCGGTTGATTACGTAGTCGGTGAAGTTGGTTGCCGGAACGCTGATGGACTGCACTTGCTGACCGTCCATGGATATGACCATGTTCGGCGCACCGTGGCACTGGTCACCCTTCGCACGAACTACGAGAGCCGAGCCGGCAGGCGTGGAGGCGGTGATGGACACCGAGCCGTTTGCCCAAACCAGCGCGGCTTGTCCAGCGACTGCGCCGGCTGCTTCGTTTGGTTGTCCAGAACCAGGGCTGAACGTTGCGGTTTCCATCTCGAACGTGCTGCCCGATGCAGGTGGCGTTACGTCGCTCGTGTCGATGCGGACAAAGTCAACGTGGAGGTTGCGGTCGCACCCCGTTGCGAAGTCATTCGTGAATGCAACAGTTGCCGGGTAGCTGGCTGCAGGCATGGAGAAGTTCGCCTTGTAGTCAGTCCAAGAGGTTGCCGCGACATCGACATCAAGAACAGTTGTGTTGCCAACCTTGACTTGCATGTGTGGAGCGCCTTGGCACTGCTCGCCGCGCGCGCGGACTGTCAGTGTTGATTGTCCGTTGACGTTGAGTGTTCCGCTTAGCTGCCCGTTGGACCAGACGTTGACGTAGTTGCCGCCGCTTGCTGCACCGTCGGAGAACTTCTGACCTGCACCCGTGCTCAGCTGCATGCCTTCGGCTTCGAAAGTCTTCGTTGCCGCGACCGCGGATTGGGTCGCTGCACCCATGACTGCAAAGAGACAAACCATTGCAACGAACAGAGCGACCGTGCGCCCGCCTGCTCGACGCAATGGACCTTTTTCTGACGCAAACTTCTTCATTAGGCCCCCGGCACTACAAAAAAACGTAACCGGGTTTTACTATCTCAAGTTGGGGCGCTGTGCAAAGTTGCTCGGGCGTTTTTGCTCCTTTTGCTACGCGGCTTTACCGCGCGAACCTTGCGACGACAGGTTCCGTCGACCGCTATGGCCGCGGCCCGCCGCTATTTGTTTGTTGCGGATTGTTTATCGCGGAGTAAACGAGGCAGTCGCGGGCGGGGCCTCCGAGGTTTGGGCATGCGATCCAGTTGCGGAGCGTGCCCTCATGCTGCATGTCGAGCTTTTTCATGACCGACGCTGACTGTGGGTTCTCGACATCGCACACAGCCCAGAAGCGGTTCTCGCCGCTTTCGGTGAGTGTCCAGTCCCGAAGGGGTTGAGCTGCTTCGGCCGTGTATCCCTTGCCCCACTCCGAGAAGTTCAACACGTAGCCGAGCATCATTCCGTGCGAGCGAGTGAGGCTGATCATTCCGATCAGCCCCGCCTGGCCCTTTTTTTGGATGGCCCAGTGTCGTTCGTCGGCCTCTGGCTCAAGGCCAACGATCTTGTCGAGGAAAGGCGAGGTGTCTGCCTCGATCTTTGCTTGCGGAAAAGAAAGAAACCGCACTACGTCTTCGTTGCTGGAATAGTCGAAAACGTAGGGCCGATCTGCTGCGACGGGCATGCGGATAACAAGGCGCGCGGTTTCAAACCGGTCGGGAAACTTCACCATGGCGAAGTTTATAACGCGTTAACCCCGATTAGCGCGTTATCTGCGGCCACCGCCGATACTGCCGCCACCGATACTGCCACCACGACTGCCGTTGCTGAGGCCGCTGCCTGCTTTACTGCCACCAAGATTGTTGTTGTTCCCGCTACGCACCGTGTCCTGCTTGCTGCCGTTGCCGCCAACAATAACTTTGCCCTTGCGTGTCGAGTCTTGTTGACCACTGTCGACTCCGCGAAGCACGACCATGGGTTTGCCCTGTGTTGCGTTGCCGACGACGCTCTTTTCTTTAGCCCTGGAGGCGGGTAGTCCATTGTTCTTGTCGGACCATGCCTTGGTTGAGCGGGTGAGCGTTTGCCTTGTCTTGCTGCGGCTGAATGGAGATGTGTTGACGGTCGTGTTGGAGCGGGGCCCAATTGCGTTGTCTGTCCACGGTGTGCCGTACCAGTGCTGCGACATCACTGCGTAGTAGAGGGGATAGTGGATGTCAGTTGAGCGATTTGAGTAGGGAACGTCGCCCGTGAAGTTCATGTTCAAGAAGGGAACCAGCTGGCCCTTTTCGTCGAGTACGAGGTTGCTGGTGGTTCCCACGACGCCAGGCAAGTCGAATCGTGGGTTTACAAGCAGCCCCAACTCTTCGGTCGGCTTGCCGTTGGCGTCCTTCTTGAATCCGACAAAGTGGGGATAGCAAACGCGAATCTTGTCGCCGAATTCCGACGTGGTGCGGTTCACGTCTTCACCCGTGATTTGGAGGTCGACTTCGATTCCCTGCTGGCTGTAGGTCACGCCGACGACGTCGGCGGTTCCAATCAGGCTGGCGTTTTCAACTGCCTGATCTGGCGTGGAGAACTTGGCAAGTGTGGCCTTGTCTGCTTCAGTCGCCGCGTCGGCTTGCATTGCGACTTGCGGAAGACTCCCTGGATTAACCGGGTTAGCACCGTTGTTGGCCTTACTAATGGCGGCTGCGGTCCAATCGAACCCTGCCGCTGAGGTGGGGGCAGTTCCGTCCTGCACGGAGCATGACGAGCCCGCGGGCACTTCAATCTCGGCCGTCGAGGCATCGGCATCCGAACCGCAGGCTGCAACGCCCGGCACCAATAGCGAGACGCTCGCGGCGCCACGTGCAAGTCGCTCTGCGCCACGTTTGAGCCGAGCTGTAACTGACAAAGGCGAAGGAACCGGTTTGGTCATGGGGGACTCCACTTTCTGGTTGTTGCGGGCGAAAAATGAGAGATCGGGATCTTGGAAAACAACTCAGAGTGCTGAAGTGTCGCAAAACTGAAACGACTCCGAAATGGATTGATTGCCAATAGCCTTCCCAGGGAAATGGCAAGAAGACGGTCACGATCGGCACCGCCCGGCAGAAGACGGGCCCAATACAGGGCTCGAATGCAGTCACAACAAGCGAGACTTCGGGCAGAACACGCCAGAGAGCTTGCCCTTGAAAGGGCAGTTGCATACAAGGCAAAACTGTTGCGCCTTGGGGTTCACGCTCAGTACTTGCAGTTGCTTTGGGTGACCGCCGTTGCAACTGTTCTGGTTACGCGCGCGCTTCTTGCGGCAACGGGCTATCCACAGTTGGCTGGCGGTTCAATTCATTTTGCTCATGCGCTGTGGGGCGGACTGTTGATGTCGGTTGGATTGGTGGCGGCACTCATCCTGATTGGTCCAAGTTCTCGCGCGATCATCAGTGTTGTTGGTGGCGTCGGACTTGGGTTGTTTGTGGACGAGGTTGGCAAGTTCATCACCAAGACAAACGACTATTTCTTCAGGCCCGCCGCAGCCATCATCTACGTGCTGTTTGCCGGGCTGCTGTTGCTCACTATTCGCGTGAAGTCGCGTCAGCCAAACGACCCGTTGTCTGCGGCTGCTGCGATTGCGGCCGACGGAGCAATTGATGGCTTGACTCCACGACAGCGCAAGCGAGCCACCGAGTGGTTGAGCCAGGTGCGCAGTGCCCCGACGGCATCTGCGCTGCAGAACTTGGTTGACGTTTGTCCGGAAAGGAAGGGTTGGCAGCAACCTGCTTGGATGATTCGCCTGGAGAACCGGGCTCGTGCGATTGCGCAAAGCAGGTACGTAATTGGTTTGGGGATTGTCCTGATGATTGGTACCAGTGTCTTGCTGGCGGGCTTCTTCTTTGGTGACACCGATGTCACTGACAAGTCTCCGACGGGAATCGCCCAGAACATCAGCTCGATTTCTCGCTTGTTTGAAGCAGCAACTGCAGTCGTTGGTGGGATTCGTTGGTTGGCCGACCACAAGAAGGGTTACCGGTGGTTGTACGTGGCGATCTTCTCCAACCTCTATGTCACGCAAATCTTCAACCTCACAAACAGTCCATTTGCCGCTCTTGCAGAGCTCCCGTTTCTGGGCCTGTTCTTGGTTGCATTGAGGGAGTTCCAGGACTCGGTAGAAGGCGACGACGAGGATCTTGTGGGGCCGCAGCCAGGTCTTCAGCCATCTCGCGTCGCCGAGGGTGCCTAGCTTCTGCCACGATAGGAGGGTGAGCAGTAGACAGTCGCCAAACCCCCAGCCATCCGACTCTGACGTTCAGCTGCGCAAGCTTTTTGGACAGGCGCTTGAAACCTGGCGCCAGGAGCAGGACCCTCAGTCGGATCGGCTGTGGGGCCTTGTTAGTGAAGCCGCGGCCGTTGGTCGCCGTGCATATGACATTGGAATCCACTTCATTAAGTCGCCAGACCCCGCCCAACGCGTGGTTGCGACCGATGTTTTGGCCATGGTTGCGGTGCAGCACCGCACGGCAGGTGGTTCGGTCGCACGCGCGATGATTGGCCTCTTGAATCGCGAGACAGACCTCAACGTTCAGTGGTCTGCACTTGTTGCGCTCGGCCCAACGGGTTCCGAGGAGGCCATCCCGGTTCTGGTTGAGTGGCTCGAAAGCGAAGACGCCGACCTTCGTTGTCAGGCCGTTCAGGCGTTGAACCTTGTGATGGAGGCAACAGGGGAAACTCCTGAGGGCGTAAAGGCAATCATCAAGGCCACTTCGGACAGTGACCGCGAAGTGAAGTTCTGGGCAACTACGTCCCTTGCCGAGGGCGTTTTGGGTAACACCGACGAGATCCGTGACGCCCTTGGCGTTCGCCTTTTCGACAATGACGATGAGATCCGCAACGAAGCGATCTTCGGTTTGTCGTCACGCAAAGACCCGCGCATGGCAACAACTCTTGAACAAGCTTTGCGCGGCCCAAGGCCTGCACCACGAATCTTCGATTCCGTTGTTGCTCTTGGCGATCCCGTATTGCTTCCGGCGCTTGAACAAGTGACGCCAGAGACGGTTACACAACAACGTCTCGACGACATCAAGGCCGGCCTTCAAGATCAGAAGCCATCTTCGGGGTCGTAGCTCACTGAAAGCAAACCTCTAACCACGCTTTGCAGTGTCGGTTTGTAGTTTCGAGCGATCTGGTTCATTATTGAGGTCTGCCCTTTCTAGGGGTGGATCGTGCGTACGAAACCCTCGCCATCGGCGGGGGTTTCGCCGCGTCTGGGGATACTTGCAATTGCCCGCGTTTACACAACGCGGCGGCAGTAACTTGTGCGCGTGTCGAAGTCGAAATCACAACGAACGATGTCGTTGCAGCGTTTGCTTCCGAAAAAAGCGGAGGCGCAGAAGTTGTCAGCGCGAAGTTATTTTGCGCGCGCTGCCGGCCTTGGGGCGTCGGAGCTTTCGCGCAAGCTGGGTCGCGGGGAAGGCTCGGTAATTGGCGGCCGAGTGACTTTGGCACTTGACCCCAATGCGCTTGCAACTCTCGGACGCGGCAGAAGTGTCGTGCTTGTTTCCGGAACGAACGGCAAGACGACAACAACTTCGATGGTGTCGGCCGCCCTTGGAACCATGGGGGAGGTCAGCACTAACTCTGCGGGTGCGAACATGTTCGGGGGGATGGTTCACGCCATGAGTGCGTCCAAGGCCGTGGCGACGGTTCTCGAAACCGACGAGGCCCACCTACCCAAGACCGTTGAAGCAACAAAGCCAAGGGTCATTGTTCTTTTGAACTTGTCTCGGGACCAGCTTGACCGTGTGGGCGAGGTTCGCACGGAGGCCGTGAAGTGGCGCAATTGCCTGACTGGCGCAGACGGCGTCACCGTTGTTGCTAACGGTGACGACCCGATGATTGTTTGGGCTGCGCAGGTGGCATCGAAGGTCGTTTGGGTTTCCGGGGGCTCGGGCTGGCGCCTTGACGCTGCTTCATGTCCAAGTTGCGCGCGCAAGGTCATCTGGAACGGTGACGACTGGGCATGTTCTGGCTGTGACCTAAAGAGGCCGTCAATCGATGTTGATCTTGATGATGACCGGGTTCTCATTGCCGGACAGACGATTCCGCTTCGCCTTTCACTGCCGGGAATAATCAACAGGCGAAACGCAGCAATGGCGCTGGCAGCCGCCAACGTTTTTGGTGCAGACCTGATTGGTGCCGCCAAGGCCATTGGCGAACTAACCGGAGTTGGCGGACGGTTTGCCTCCGTTGAAATCAGCAAGGTGCCCAGTCGATTGTTGCTTGCAAAGAACCCGGCAGGTTGGACCGAATCGTTGACGCTAACGAAAGGCAGCAACGAGCCACTGGTGGTTGCAATCAATGCGCGCATTCAAGACGGCCAAGACCCTTCGTGGCTGTGGGACGTTCCTTTCGAGCAAATGAAGGGTCGCTTTGTCGTTGCAACCGGCGAACGGGGTCGAGACTTGGCGGTGCGTTTGCACTATGCAGACGTTGACCATGTGTTTGAACCCGATTCCCGAAAGGCGGTTCTTCGCGCTGCGCAGGAACTGACAGACAACTCGCGCCTTGATGTGGTGGCTAACTACAGCGCGTTTCAAGACTTCAGAAGGTTGGTGGACAAGTGAGTTCGTCGATATCCATCTGCGTGATCTACCCCGACTTGCTTGGAACCTATGGCGACGGCGGAAACGCGATTGTTTTGGCGCAAAGGCTGCGTTGGCGGGGGATCAAGGCCGAGACAAAACTTGTTGACCTTGGCGAAGACGTTCCCGCCGGTTGCGACATCTACTTGCTTGGCGGCGGCGAAGACCAGCCTCAGGTTTCGGTGACTGAACGTCTGGCAGAAACCCGCGTGTTGCACAAGGCCGTTGACGCGGGGGCCGTTGTTTTTGGTGTGTGTGCGGGAATGCAGATCCTTGGCAAGCAGTTTCCCGGTGCTGACTACAAGTTGCGCCCGGGTCTTGGCTTGATTGATATCGAGACGCAACGGGGCGATGGTCCGCGGCGAGTCGGTGAGCTGGCAACTCGTGGTGAAATCAACGGCGCCGCTGTTGACTATACGGGCTATGAAAACCACCAGGGCATCACGTTCCTGGGCTCAGAGGCCCGCCCGCTTGCGCAGGTCGTCAGCGGTATTGGCAACGAAGACGGCAAGGGCACAGAAGGTGCGGTGCAGGGTCGAATTATTACGACTTACATGCACGGTCCGGCGTTGGTACGCAATGCGAACCTGGCAGACCAATTGCTAGAGATGGCCACCGGTTCTGCACTCGAGCCAGTCAACGATGTCGAGGTTGACGAACTGCGTCGCGAGCGGTTTGCCGCCGCGCACGGTCGCAAGCATGCAGACTCAACCCAGGGCGCCGGTATCGGCGTCATTGGAGATCTTCGTCGCCGCGTGAAACGGCGTTAATCACTGCGCCTTGCAGTTCAGAAGACACAAATGGCTTGCGCAGAAAGGTCGCGTTGAGCGCCCTTGCTTGTTGCTCGTCTTCGGGCCTTGATGAACCACTGAGGAAAATGGCGGGCAGCCGGGGCTGGTTCAGCTCTGGATGGCGACGGAGTTCCTTGAGGACCTCGAAACCATTTGTGCCTGGAAGGTTGATGTCGAGAAGCACCAGGTCGATGGGCCGGTCGAGCCCGACTAGGTGCTTGGCAAGGAACCCGTTTCGAGCAGTTGTGACGCTGTGGCCATAAGTCCTGAGGCAGCGAGCGACGAGTTGGGCAACGTCATCGTCGTTCTCAACAACAAGAATTCTTGCCAACCGAATCACCCTCCTCAGAAATCGACACTCATGTTCAGTTTGATGGCTTAGTGCTCAGAATTAAACATCGTTCTGAAGTCTGTTGGGTGGAACAAAATTCGGGTAGTTTGCCGCCTTGGCAATCACTGCGGAAAGGCCTGAACGTTGTCGCAACCTCCTGAAATGCAGATCAACCTTGACTCCAAGTACGAGGTAACCATATCGACCGAGCGTGGCGACATCGTCATGGAACTCGACCCTCAACTTGCACCAAACACAGTGAACAACTTTGTGTCGTTGGCCAGCGATGGTTACTACGACGGTGTTGTTTTTCACCGAGTTGTTCCCGGTTTCGTCATCCAAGGCGGAGACCCAACCGGAACCGGTACTGGTGGCCCCGGTTACAAGTTCGCCGACGAGCCCGTCAAGGGTGAGTACACCGATGGTGCAGTGGCAATGGCTAACGCTGGCCCCAACACCAACGGTTCGCAGTTCTTCATCTGCATCGACGACTGCCGTCAGTCACTTACGCCGAACTACAACTTGTTCGGACACGTGACCGATGGTCTCGATGTGGCCAAATCAATCGCAATCGGCGACAAAATGACCAGTGTGAAAGTAAGTGAGAAGTAAATGAGTAATGCAAGCGAACGAGCTCGTTCGATGGCTAGCAAGGCACCGGGTGGCAAGTCCGCTAACGAATTCAAAGAGTTCATCCTCCGCGGAAACGTTGTTGACCTAGCCGTTGGTGTTGTCATGGCCACCGCCTTTGGTGCAGTGGTAACGGCACTTGTTTCAAAGATGATCATGCCGTTGACAACGGTCGCGATGAAAGATGCTCCCAAGTTTGAAGAACTCAGCTTCAAAGCCGGTGGTGCAGAGTTTGGTTACGGAGCTGTCATTGCAGCCATCATCAGCTTCCTCATCATTGCGTTGGTTGTGTTTTTCTTCATTGTTAAGCCGGTTAGTCACTTGATGTCGCGCAACAAGACCGAGACGGACTCTGGTGAAGAGACCAAGGAATGCACGGAATGCTTGTCGAGCATTCCCGCAGCTGCTCGTCGTTGTGCCTTCTGCACCTCGGAGCAGTCAGCAGCACTCTGAGTCTTTGACTCTCAAGCAGCAACCCGAAAACCCGCGCCGGCAAATGCCCGCGCGGGTTTTTCATATGTTGGACTCAATTACAGAGAAGCGGGCGAAGACTTCTTCGCCATACCAACCTTCTTGATAGCGACGCCTGACTACTTCGCTGTGCGCTCCACCTTTGTAGGCAAAGGCTTCGAGTGCTTCGGGTGAATCCCAAATGCTGAAGGTTGCCTGTTCTCCAATTGGCCATTCGCCCATGCCCATTGAAAATGAGCAACCTTGTTGTGTGCGCAGATGCGTATCTACAGGTTCGATTGAACGACTGAACGTGAGCCAGTGTCTTGGCTTCACCCAGGCACGAGTGAGGACGGCGGTTTGTTTGCCGACTGATCGTTGCGATGCGTCGGCATCAATTAACTGACTTCCTCCCCATGAGCCTTTGGCGGAAAGCGGTTGAAGAAGCGCCGTTCGAACATCGCCTGCGGAGTGCCACCGTCGCAACAGTTGTGATGTCTCAATGAATGATTCGTAGAAGTCACGGTCGCGCCAAGTTGCAAAGAGTGCCCATCGACGAAGTTCGACGCTTGTGCGTGTTGTGTGCGCTTTTGAAGTGCCGAGCACCTTGGCAAAGCACGATCCACTTGCGCTTGCGGCTTCCCAGCGATCGGCTCCGACTCCAATGACCGTGGGAATGATGGACCTGGTTGGCACGGTGACAATGTGCATGGACGCAAGTTCTGGGACGGGTATTTCTGACATCGCTGCAATGGTCTCCTAGCTTGATGACAATGTGGATGACCCCGGTGCTAATTGTGATCGGGTACTTCTTTGGCTCAATACCCGTTGCTGGAATTGTTGGGCGCGGGGGCCATCCCGATCTGCGCGAAACGGGCGATCGCAATCCCGGTTGGTGGAACGCGCGTGAGGTGTTTGGAAAGCGTCGTGCGCTGTTCGTTCTTGTAGGCGACCTGGTCAAAGGTGCGCTGCCTGTGTTGTTGGCTTTGAACGTGCTGCATCACAGGGGGATTGCATATGTCGTGTTGTTTGCAGCAATGGTGGGACATGCGTACCCCGTGTTTGCGCGCTTTCGTGGTGGTCGTTCGGTATTGACCTTTTGCGGCGGTGCTTTCGTCATGCATCCGACCGCTGGAGTGCTGGCGTTGTTGGTCGGAGCATTGATCAGCGCAACGAAGGTTCAGTTAGAGGTTGCGCTTCGCAGAGCAATGTTTGCGATTGTTCCATTAGTCCAGATCGTCGACGGTTGGAGAAGCGCGCTGGCGGTCTTCTTGCTGCAAAGCTTTATCGGACTTCGGTTTTGGCTTGCACGTAGGAGCGCCCGCGCCAGGTCTTCGTTCGTTCAAAAGCTCCAGTAAGCAGGCGACACCAGCTAGCAATATCTGCCAGCTGAGAAAAGTAGAGGCCAGCTCTAGGGCGGACAAAAGATTCACGGATCGCGACGTTCATTGCGTTGCGCAGCGCAATTGCTATCCAGTCGACGAGGCTTGCTTGTCCTTTTGCAATGCGCACCAACGGCAACACCTGCATTAGAAACAACTCGCTGATCAGCACGGCCTGTTGGTGCAGCGACAAGACGTCACTCATGGCCAGCGAACGTCCCCATTCGCGCATGGTTTGCCTGGATGATTCGTACATCTCGACTTCGACGAGACTCGCGGCGTTGACGAATTGATAAGAGAAGCCTGATCTAACGAGGTGTTGGAACAGCGCAATGTCGTCCGTTGTCTTGTTGATTGCAGATGAGAAGCCGCCGGCTTCGATCAATGTTTGGCGTCTTGCGAGGAAGCACTGACCGTTTCCCCATGTGGAGTCCGGGGCTTGTCTGCGGGTGCTGGGCGGGCCGAAGCGGTAGATCAAGCCAGTTAGTAGTGATGCTTGCAAGCATTGCTGGAGCGGCGATGATGTCTTGAGTTGCGGGGCGAACGACAGGAAGTCCATGTGATTAGCCGTTGCGTAGCTGACCGCAGCCGAAACAAAGCCCGGTCTAACCCGGACGTCTGCATCCAGGAAGAGCAGCCATGACGAGTCCGATTGGCCTAATCCAAATTGAAGTGCGGCTGGCTTACCTACCTGTCCTTCTTGAAGTGGAGGCGCTGTAATGACCGCGGCACCGAAAGACTCGGCAATGGTCCTTGTGTTGTCGGTGGAGTCATCATCGATCACAAGAACGCTGTTGACCGGTGCGCCGGTCAAGGATGCAAGACATGGACCGAGGCGCGTCTCTTCGTTGCGTGCCGGAATGACAACGTCAACATCGAACATCTCTGGCGACAAATGCTGTGTTCGCAAATGAGTCATGCGGGTCGCTCCTGGCAAGAGGCGCAGTGCGACACGAGTCGTTGCAAGAACTTGCGCGACTAGCAGGGCGGCGTCGAGCGCGCGCAACGGCACTCTCACTGTTGGTGTTCTAGATACTTGGAAACAAGTGACGCTGCGATGTTTCCGGACTGTGCAACAAGCGGAAGGCCTCCGCCCGGATGTGTTGAGCCACCAGCCAAGAACAGCCCGTTAATGCGGCTCTTGTTGTTGGGTCGAAGGAACGCAGCCATTCGCGAGTTTGAGGCAGCGCCGTAGATAGCGCCTCCTCGCGAGCGAGTGTGGACGCCATATTTCTCAGGGGTTATGTATTCGATGTTCTTGATTCGGTCAGACAAGGGGAGGCGCTCAAGCACTTGGTTTCCGTACTTGACTGTTCTGACTTCGGCACCCGGGGGAGTGTTGACCAAGACAAACCAGTTTTCACAGCCGTTTGGCGCTTGAGTGGGGTCGTTGACTGCGGACACGCACGCGTACACCGTTGGCTCACTGGCAAGCGAGCCGTTTGCAATCTCGCGAAACTCCCGTCGTTGTTCATTACCGAACCAGACGTTGTGATGCGCGATGTCTTTGGTTGATGACTCAACCTGCACGAGCATCGAGAATCCAGACGTTGAACGCTCGACGCGGCGCATTCGCGGTTTCTTGTTGGTGCTTACGAGGTCAAGGTAAAGGTGTTCTGCATCGCAACCAGCAACAACGGCATCGTGCCATGTGACGTTCCCTGCAAGCTGAATGCCGATGCGACCTTGCTGGGAAATGACGCGTTCTACGTCGGATCCGAAATGAAGGTGGCCGCCCAAGGAAATGAACGCGTCGTGCAGTGCTTGGCCCAGTCGCGTCATTCCGCCCTTGATGTGCCACGCGCCCATCTGTTGTTCCAGGTGTGGAATGCAGGACACTGATGCGGGTGTGCGCCAAGGGTCCGAGCCCGAGTAGGTGGAATAGCGGTTTAGCCAAGCCTGCATTCGAGGGTCGCTAAAAGCCGAACGTGAACGAGACGCAAGGCTGCGAAATGCGTCGATGTGGCGCAATGACCGGACGCTGCTAGAAGCCAGGAGTCGCGGCACTTCCCCCAAGGAATGTGTGAGGAAAGTGGCTTGTGCTGCATGCCATACGCGTTCGGAATGAGCCATAAATGCTTCCCACTCGCGTGCACTTGTTGCGCCAAGGTTCTCAGCGATTGATGCGCTTGTCGCATGTGCGTCGTCGAAGCAGTCGAAGTGCGAGCCGTCGGCGAAGTTGTAACGAAATGTGTGCGCCAAGCGGTCTAGTTCCACATAGTCGTCAAGGTTGAGCCCGACGTCGGAAAATAACTGACGAAACACTGTCGGCCAAGTAAGCAGCGAAGGTCCGGTGTCGAAGTGGAAACCGTTTATCTCGCGTGATGCGAGCTTGCCCCCAACGCAACTGTTCTTCTCATACACGGTCACTTGGTGACCATCGTGAGCAAGCCGTAAAGCCGATGTCATTGCGCCGACACCCGCGCCGATCACCCCAATTGACGCCATCACGCTGTTCTATCTGCTTTGGTTGTCCTTGTCAGCGCCACCACCGCAAGAGGAACTGTGGCAGCCGCGCCGACGATTCCGACGATTGGCTTGTCGAACACGAACGGCAACATGAAGCCGAGTGAGGTGAACGCGCACATCCACAGATAGATGGCGATGAGGGGTGCGCTCGGCGGTCTCGAACCGCGGACGTTGTCGAACATGGTGAGTGTCGCGCAGATCAGTGCGGACACGACAAACCAACCCAGGTAGTTGGAAATCGGTATTCCTGACCAATTAACGGTGTCTGTGTTCGACCAAGTCCAGAAGCCGAGGCGAGTCATTTGGGGGTCGAGCAGAAGATCCCAAGCCGCCATAGCCCACGCGCCGGCGAGGACTCTTGACAGGCGAGCGGCGAAGAGTGCGCGGGCGACTTCCCAGGCGGGGACGGCCATTGCGAACCAGGCAAGGCCAATGATCAGCGGCGTCCCGAACCCCTGAGGTTGCAGCGCAGCTGAATACTTGTAAGCGCCAAAAGGAAAGCCCGTGTGTGTCCCGACTGTTTCGATGGCAATTGTGAAGAGAAAGGTGATGGCTGCGGCAATGCAAGTCCATCTGATACCTCGCGAAACGGCGACCGTGGCCGCAGTGAGTGAGAAAAGTACGACGACGATGAGGGAAGTGAGGCCGGCCGCGTGGTTGTCAGAAAGCGGAAGCGCAATCTGAAGCCCGACAAGGGCAACCCACAGCGCGATTATGAGGGCACTCCAAGCTCCTTGCGCAGAGGTCGATTGGTAGGGTGACCGTTTCCACTCTTTGATTGCACTTTCAGGAAAACGTGTCAGCTTCTTCTCCCGACGTAACGCGCCACCGCATAGATGTTGTCAAACGCAACGGCGGCATTCGTGGACGAGTTGCGAAATTGGTGACGGCCGAAGCCTCGGTGCGCAAGACCGCCATTGTTGGTTTCATCGCAACTCTTGCAATCTTTGGAACAAGTTGCACGCGCGGGTTCCCGTTTCCGAAGATCACGGCAGAGCCGTGGTTCCTGACTTACTTCACGTCAAACCCGTTCATCCGCTATGCGTTCTTGGCAATTTTCATCGCTTCGGTCATTGCGCTTTGCTGGGCTTGGTTGCAGCTGTTTCGTCATGCCAAGAACGGCACGCTCAAGGTTTCCAATGTCTGGTGGATATGGGTTCTGTGGGCATTGCCACTCGCGCTTACCGCGCCATTGTTCAGCGGTGATGTTTTCGTCTACTACGTAGACGGCGAAGCCCACCTGCGCGGTTACAGCATCTATGAGGCGGGTGTCAGCGCAATGGGTCCGGACGACCTTGTTCACATGGTTCATCCCATTTGGCAAGACACCAAGACCATGTACGGACCCGTGTTCATGAGGCTCGCCACCGGCGTTGCGTGGTTGGCGAACGGGAATGTTGTCCTTGGCGTGGCCATTTTCAAAGCCATGGCCATCTTGTCGGTTGCGTTGATTGGCGTGGCTGCGCAACGAATGGCGCCGTTTTTTGGCCGCAAGGCAACTGAAGCAATGGTGCTGGCAATGGTCAATCCGTTGGTGTTGCTGCACTTTGTCAGCGGTGCTCATAACGACGCCATGATGGTCGGCCTATTGGCAATTGGCCTTGCTCTCGGAGTCACTTATCGCAACTGGTTGTTGCGAATCCTGGGCTTGGTGCTAATTGGGCTGGCAGCTTCAATCAAGCTCCCTGCTTTTGCGGGCCTCATCATGTTGGGCTGGATCTGGGCTGGCGAGCGCCAGCGTGTCACTTGGCGTGCCAGGTTTGTTGGCGCTGCCCTCACCGGAATCCTCGGTCTGGTGATCATTGAATTGTTGACCCTGGCTACGGGACTCGGCTGGGGATGGCTCCATGCACTTGATGTGCCGGGCCTTGCGCACCCAGTCTTCGCACCGGCCAATGCGCTCGCATATGCGCTGGGCGGAGTATTCGGTGTCGAAAAAGGCGTCAACGAGGTCACGCGATTTGTTGCAAACATCGTCGCCGTTGGCCTGTGTGTCTATTTCATCTTGCGCCTTGGCAAGAACGCCACCGCTCAGCAAATCGTTCGAGGTTTGGGCTGGGCGCTGCTGGCCGTGGGATGGCTGGGGCCGTCCGTGTACGCCTGGTATCTGATTTGGGGAATTGCAATCGTCGCGATTGCCGGGCCGGGTCGGATGGAAAAGATGTTGATCGGCCTCAGCGTGGTTGCTTGCTTCACGATTTACCCAAGCAGTGGTGGCGTGCTCGACACCGGGCCGCGCTGGCTGTCGGTCGTCTTTTCCTACCTGGTCGTCCTCGCGCTGACTATTGCGGCTCTGCGAGTGCTTGCAATTCACGGGATTACGGCTCGTTCGATGGGCCGTCGTGTCACAGGTTGGTTTAGGGCTATTGGGAATCTGATCAGGCGCTTGTTTGGCCGAAAAAGGCCGTCGAGGAATTTTGTAACAACAAGTTAAAAATTGAAGTTTGGATGAACACTGGTTGTGGGTATGGTGGAATTCATGGTTTCTACAATCCTTGCTTTCATCATCCTCGGTGCCATTGCTGGTTTCATTGCTCGGTTCCTTATGCCGGGCCGCGACCCAATGGGCTTCATCGCAACTGTCCTCCTTGGTATTGCCGGTTCATTCATCGGTGGATTCATCTTCCGCTTGTTTGACAGCAATTCAGGTGCAAACAACGAGCTCAGCCTCATCTCAATCGTCGGTGCTGTCATCGGCGCAATGGTGTTGCTGTTCCTCTACCGAATGTTTGTAAAGGGCAACAGCTCACGAGTTTGATTTCATCAAATACCTAAAAAAAGACCCGGTCCATTGGGCCGGGTCTTTTTTATTGCTTGAGTTTTGGTTTGCCTGTTTCTTCGGTTCTTATTTGGCATCTTTCAGGGGGCCAAATGAAAACGCGTAAAGCAACGCATTGAGGCTGAAGCCATTGCGGATTTCCTTCTTTTCGAGAAGTTCGCGAACCGTCGATAGTGGAAGCCATGCAAGTTCCGCCACTTCATTGGCGTCGGGCTCTGGGCCAACCCAAGTCGCTTTGGTCGCGAAAAAGCAGTGAAGTTCGTGGTCAATGAACGCATTGAGTGGCTGGTAGGCAACCATTTCAGTTACAGAATCGACCGTCCAGCCGGTCTCTTCTCGCAGCTCGCGAACGGCCGCCTCGGCTGCCTTCTCCCCGTCCTCGACTCGACCGCCCGGAAGCTCCCAGGCCCACTCATCGAAAAGCGGCCGATGTCGCCAGATCATGAGAATGCCCTCATCGGGTTTGTAGCAAAGAACATTCGCGCCACCTTTCCCGCAGCGCACCACATGATGATCAATCTCAGTTGTGTCGGGAAGCGTTGCCTTGGCAACAGCAACACTCATCCAGTCGGATTCATAAACCGGCTTCTCGGGCCCCAAAGACCACTTTCCATTCATGCCGCCAAGTCTTAGCCCGCAATCACCGCGGTGCGCCGCAACCCCGGCCGACCGGCCGCCGACGGCCAGCCCACCCGCCGCCGCCGCCACCGCCGGCCAAAACTGTTACGAAAGTGTCGTGATTTCACCAACAAACCACGAAAATCACGACATTTAAGTAACAGTTTCCGCGGAGGGGAGGCCGACGCCCACCGGAGCGAACGCGAAATACCCGAGTGATGGCGGAGGGGGTGGGATTTGAACCCACGGTGAGCTTGCACCCACAACGGTTTTCGAGACCGTCCCATTCGGCCGCTCTGGCACCCCTCCGGACCTGGGCACCCTACCGAATTTGTCGACGGCGGGCGGCAAAGAAGTCCCGAAGCATCCGCCCGCACTCCTCGGACAGCACTCCGGTTGTCACATCAAGACGGTGGTTAAGGCGGCTGTCTTGACAGACATTGGCAAGCGATCCAACCGCGCCGGCCTTCGGGTCCATCGCGCCCACGACGACTCGCGCACAACGCGACAGAACAAGGGCCCCAGCGCACATGAAGCACGGTTCAAGCGTTACGTAGAGCGTCGCGTCGTCAACGCGCCAATTCCCAACAGTGTCGGCAGCGGCTCGCAATGCCATCACCTCGGCATGGGCGGTCGGGTCGTGCAGCGCCTCGCGTTGGTTGCGGCCTCGCGCGATGACTTTGCCGTCTAGAACGACGACGGCACCAACGGGAACATCGTCGTGTTCTAAGCATGCGTGCGCCTCTGCAATTGCGGCGCGCATGAAAGATTCGTCTTGCGACTGGCTGACCTCCGACATCAGGGGAGTCGGACGTATTCCAAGAAATCGCCGATGGTGTCGATGACCGGAACCCCGAATGCAGCCAACTGCTCGCGGTCTTCGGGGTTGTGGCCGCAAAAACCAACGGCTTGCATCCCTGCACTCGCTGCAGCTGTCAGCCCTACGGGAGAGTCCTCAAGAACAATGCATTCGGAGGGCTCGCGGCCGAAACGTGCGGCTGCTTTCAAGAACAGATCTGGGGCAGGCTTCCCATTCATGACATCGTCGGCGTTGAACGTGCGGCCTTCGAAATAGCCGATGAGCCCTGCTGTTGTTAGAGACCTAAGTACGTCATGAGATGCGGCGTTTGAGGCAACACAGATATCAATGACTGGTGCCAGCTTGTCCAGCAAAACAGCGGCGCCATCGGTTGGCTGCAGTTCGGCGGCGACTGTCTCTTGCCAGAAGCTGATTATTAGGTCCATGAATTCTGCGGGCAGCGTGCCGCCATTGTCCTGGGTTACTTCATCAAGGGCGACCTCAAAGGTGCGTCCGTGGAAGCGATCGCGCGCCTCGTCGGCAGTGATTGGACGGTCCAGGCACTGAGAAGCGTGCGCCCATGCACGGCTTGCAATGTCCTCGCTATTGATCAGCGTGCCGTCCATGTCAAAAATGACGAGTTTGTGAGGAGTTTCCGTGTGCGCTGAGTTCTCGAATGACACGTTGACCAGAGTAGTTGCACCTAGTTTTTAGAAAAACTGGCGTATGGAGCGTCCGTCCGACTCGTGGGGGAAACATGGCGAAATGGTGGAGCCGCAATAGCCGCACGCAAGGTCCCGGTGCTGCAGTTCGGCCTGTTGCGGGTGAGACGCAGCTGGTCCCGCGCGGCCTGGCCGTGGTTACTGCGTGGACTTGGCGCGTGCTGCTGCTTGTCGGTGCTGCGTGCTTGGTGGCCGTGGCGCTCTTTGAGCTGCGCCTCATTACGGTTCCGATTTTTGTCGCCATCCTTCTCACTACATTGCTGTTGCCTCCTGTTCACCTCTTGCGCAGGGCCGGTTTTCCGCCAGCGCTTGCAACGGCGACGGTGTTCCTTGCGTGCATTGCGGCGCTTGCGGGAATCGTCGCGCTTGGTTCGCAAAGCTTTGAGAGTCAGTTTTCTCAGTTCGGTCCACAGCTAGACAGTGCAATCGAGTCCATCAACAACTGGTTGCGGACGGGGCCACTCCATCTCACTGACGCTCAAATTGACGAATACATTCGCCAAGCGACACGCTCAGTCAGAGACAACGGCAATGCGCTTAGTTCTGGTCTGTTGAGCAGCGCCACTCTTGTTGGAGAGTTGCTGACCGGTGTTTTGATCTCGATCATTTTGACCTTCTTCTTCACCAAGGACGGCGAAGACCTGACCGACGGATTCATTCGCCAGTTTCCGGCCCGTCATCACGATGTCATGCACCGCGTCGCTCACCGCGCCTTCTCCATCCTGTCTAACTACCTTCGCGGCATTGCCATGACAGGTGTTGTCGACGCGGTGCTGATTGGTATCGGTTTGGCAATCATTGGTGTTCCGCTCAAGCTGCCACTGATCATCTTGACGTTCTTTGGTGCGTTCTTCCCACTGGTTGGAGCAACGGTTGCCGGCGGTATTGCAATGTTGATTGCACTGGTTAACGGCGGAGTCACAGACGCACTGCTGGTCTTGGGTGTCGTGCTTCTGGTTCAACAGACAGAAAGCCATCTACTTCAGCCGTTGCTGGTTGGTCGCGCGGTCTCTCTTCACCCGGTTGTGATCATCACTGCTTTGGTTGCCGGTGGAGTCATCGCTGGTTTGCTGGGCGCCTTCTTGGCGGTTCCGTTGACGGCCGTGGCCGTTGGCGTCGTTCGCGAGGTCCGCGGTCATTCCACGCCGTCAGATCCACCAGAGGTCGCAACGAGGACCTAACTCAAGATCCGCGCTTAACTGGTTTTGGCACGGGCTTTGTTTCAAAGTGACCTGTAAGGTGGATAGGTGAGCGATTTGCGGGCCCAGAATCCATCGGTGGTCATTCCAACCGGACGAGCAAAGGCCATGAGCGCCGTGCGCGCGGGCATCAACACCGCAGCTGTTGTCGCTCTTGCGCTTTATCTTGCCGGGGTTGACAACGTCTTGGCCCTAGTGATTGGTGCCGCATGCGCCCCGCTGGCCGCACTGCGTGCACGGCGCATTTCCGTGAGGTTCGCCGGAAACGCATTGGCCGTGGACAACTATTTCCGCTCCTATCGCGTGTTGGAGTTGGACTCGGCAATGGTTCACCAATACATGCGCGGTCGACTTGAACTGGAACTTGGCGACGGTGCTCGCATCTTCTTGCAGGGCGCAAACATGCAGTCGCTGGCCGAGCGCGAAACCTTGTTATCCGAACTTGCAGTTCGTGGGGCAAAGATTCCCACCACTCAAACTGCCGCTGCCTGAGGTTCTCGCGATGACCACTGACGATTCGAGTCTTGGAGACGTCAAGAGGGCGCTTTCTGTCGCCGCGAAGCGAGCAGTTGAAAGTCAAACAAGTCTGGCCATCGTGATTCTCGGCATGGTCGGAGTGATTCTCGGAGTCGTCATTGCGTACTTGCCGGTTTCAACAAACATCGATGGAGTGGTGACCGAGTGCGGGTCTGTTTTCGCTCCAACCGCTAATGCGAACAATGGCGCTGGACTTTGTGGCACTGCTGTTTCGGGCCATGTTGCGCGCGCTGCGTGCGCGATGTTTGGCGGACTTGGGTTCTTGGTTGTGTTGTTGTCGAATGGCTTTTTCGCCCGTCTTTTCACCCTCATTGGGGCTGCGTCGATTGCAGCGACGACGCTCGGCGTACTTGAGGGAACGGCTCACCTGATTGACGCGCTGTTTGTTGCTTACGCCTTTGCAATGGTTTGGTTCACCACGCGTTATTGGAGCGGCCGTGTTCCGAACTCTGCCGTCTCAGTGAAAACGAACAAGGCCAAGGCCAAGGCGGATGGTTCGCCTAGCGATGTCGACAACAAGGCAATTCCCAAGACAGCGGGAAGCCAGGACGACAACCCAACAGATCTTTCCTCGATTCTTGGTAAGCCAAAGCGCAAATGAGCAAGGAACGCCAGAAGCGCTTTGTGCTGCGTCGCGTTGTTCCTCACAACTGGTTGCAGCGGATGTATGACCAAAACGATGACTTGTTCGATCCGAAAACGATTGGCAAAGCCGTAGAGGTAGCGGTAAGTCCAGACCAAGAGTCGCGGTTGCGGAAATGGGTGGAAGACCACGGTGATGACTTCGATGTTGTATTTCGCCCCGACAATCGTTTGGGCAAGGAGTACAAGGCGGTCGGCATTCGTGTGCGGCCGGGCGAGATCAAAGAACTGCGCGCCAACGATCTGCACGAAGAACTTGCAGCCGGGATTATCGACCTTCAATCGGCTCGAATCGACAACGGAAAGCTTCATCTAACCGGGCGTGTCCCGCGGGTGCTTCCGGACTCGGGGTTTCTTGGACGGATGGGTCGCTATGACATTTCCTTCGTGTTTGAAGATGCTGTCGATTTTGTGATCCAAGACCCCGATCACCGACGCGCACTTCCGGTGACCATTTCTCACCATGACCCAAAGGACAGAGTTCTTCATTTGGGCATGCCCGGGGTTGGGAACTTCGAGGCCAACGTTGGGGCCTCAACGTGTGTTGCCTCGATGGGTGCCGAACCGGTCCAGGTTAGGCACTGGATGCGCTGGAGCGAGCCCACCAAAACATCCGGTTAGCTGGGCTTTTCTCACTAGTCGGCCGACCGTGCGGCACTGGCGTTTTAAGCAAGCGTTGACTCCTTAGTTCTGCGTCAAGCCTGACGATCATGTGCTTGAAGCGGGCTCCGGCAGCTGCTCTTGCACTTTCGGGCATCGGTTCGAGCAATTCGTTAGAAAGAAGAAGATGTCGAACGACCAGCGCGAGATCCAAGGTCTTGGTTTTGATGAGACCGTCAGTCGACTTGGGCTGAGCGAAGAAGTTGTCAACTCTTTGATTGACGCGGGCTTCTTGCACGAATCGCCATCTGGCGTTGATGAAGCCGGCGTTGACATGTTTCTTGCCATGCGTTCCGGTGACATGCACTCCGCGGACACAGCCGAAGACCTGATGAGCGAACTTGATGATCGCTCCGGCGAACTTTCTCGTCTTGCTTACGACCGTTTTGCTCGCGCAATCCCCGATGCTGCTTCTTGGAACGAAGAGCAGCGCAACTTGTTCATGGAGCAAGCAGAGGGGCGTTTTGGCGCGATCCTTGCCGTGATGAGCCAAGGTTCACACGTTGACGATGAGCTGCGTCATGACTTGGAAGAAGTTGGCGCAAGTGCTGCGTGGGCGGGAACCTCGTTGCCACATTTGCTTTTGGTTTTGCGGATCAGCCGTGACCTTTTGTTGCAGACGGCGTTGCGATTGACTGCCAAGGCTTCCCCCGCACTGGTTGGTGCTTTTGGTGCGCGCATGCTTCCTGCGATTGACCGACTTACCGACGCGCTTGCCGATGGTTATTGGAGTGCGCGTCTTGACCAGCAACAAGAGGAATGGCACCGCTTGGCCAACCTCGTCGAAGGCTGTTCTTACGGTGTTTATGAGGCAGACCTCGATGGCATTGTTCGTTACGCGAACCCAACGTTGGCTGCAGCAACCGGTGTTGATGTTGTCGACATTGTCGGCAGTCCGCTCAGTCACGTTCTCAAGACGCAAGATTCCCGCGCATTGAACTCTCTGCTTGCTGAACCGGAAGGTGATGCGAGCCAGATTGAAACAGTCATGTCGACGGTTCATGGTGAAACGGCTGTGCGCATTGACTCGCTCGTGCGCAGGGTTGATCGCAAGACGGTTGGTTTCGGTGGAATCATCAACTTCACGGCCGAGGGTGGCTCGATTGAGTTCGGTGAAGGTGGTCACGCAACAACCAAGGCTGACACCTCGGCAATGCTTCCCGACATCGAAGAGTTGCGCCGTTCGTTGGGTGTGCTTGTGCAGGCCGGAACATTCCTTGACCGCAATGCAGAAACCATGAATGCAGACCGAGTGCACCAGGCTGGTAAGTCGATCCGTCGTCAGAGCGAACGCCTGACAGCGATTGTCGACAGTCTTGACGACAATCGCCGCAACCTTTGATTTAAGCCCTCGCTTACGGCCTAATCGGCTTGCTGTGTATCGGGGCTTGACTCAAGTGCTTGAAGTAGTCGAGATGTGCAACCCGCCATTTCGACGGGCGGGGAAATGACTTCAATAATCTGCTGGGCAAGCTTGCCGAACGCGATTGCAGCCGGCGAGTCTGACCGCATGACCACAGGTAGGCCGGCGTCGCCGGATTGACCGACGGCTGCGTCAAGTGGAATCTGCGCGAGCAGAACAACATTTGTGTCGTGCGCCAAGCGTTGCCCGCCGCCGGTGCCGAACATTGGCGTGTTTGCGTCGACAGAGGTCATGTTCTCGATAATCCCGGCGACCCGAAGGTGCCCGCGTCGGGCCATGTCCACTGCGCGCGCGGCAACTTGTTGGGCCGCGGTGTTTGGGGTTGTGACAACCAACATGTCGGAGCGGGGGAGCATCCTTGCAAGGCCCATTTGAACGTCACTTGTGCCGGGAGGCATGTCAATCAACAAGTAGTCGAGGTTGCCCCACTCGACATCTTCCAAGAAGTGTTGCAGGGCGCGGTTCAGCATCAAGCCGCGCAGCATTACGGCGCTTGATTCTTCCGAGCCGTCGACAAGGCCCATCGAGACAACGTGAAGTGTTCCGGCGCCCATTGGCATCTTGTGCGCAAGGATCTTTGCGTTGCGTGCATCAAGGCGCTCGGTTATGCCAAGCAACTGCGGAACTGAAAATCCCGCAATGTCTGCGTCAAGCAGACCGACGGAATAACCCTGGCTGGCAAGCGCTGCCGCAAGATTCACCGCAACGGTGCTCTTGCCAACTCCGCCTTTGCCCGACGCAATGGCCAGCACGCGCGTGTTGGGTGAAACGGTGGTGGCGGAATCGTCCTTTTGAGCTTTCCAACGGGCGCGTGACATCAGCGCACTTCGTTCTTCTTGGTCCATAGGGGCCATCTCGACGCGAACCGCACTCACCATTGGTAACGATTCGATTCGCCTGACGATGTCGCCCTTTAGCTGGGCGCGCAGCGGGCAGCTGGCCGTGGTGATGGCAAAGTCGACCGTAACGACCCCGGTGTCTGAACAATTCACCGACCGGACCATGCCCAGAGACACGATGTCATCGCCCAATTCGGGGTCAATAACACCACTCAGGACGCCTAGCAGCTGCTCTTGGGTGGGGTAGGCGGGCTGTTTTGCCATCTGGGCAAGGGTAGCTGGCTGCGCCCTAGTACTTAGTTGGAGGGGTCTATACACTGGACAGTTCGAGCCGAGCACCTCTGTTGAGAATGCCCGGCTGACGCTGAAACAAGATGCGAGGACTTTCTAAATGAGTGCAACCGAGACGGCCAACCGAATCAACGTGACCGATGCAGCCGCTGCAAAAGTCGGTCAATTGATCAGCGAAGAGCCCGAGTCTGAGAACCTCCACCTGCGCGTGGCAGTTAAGCCCGGTGGTTGCTCTGGTTTTTCTTACGAGATGTACTTCGACACTGACGTGAACGCAGATGACATTGCATGGACAGTTGGAAATAACGTCCGCATCGTTGTTGATTCGGCAAGTTCGCAAATGCTCGAAGGTGCAACACTCGACTACAGCGACAGCTTGCAGTCCGCTGGTTTCAACATCGACAACCCCAACGCAAGCCGCACCTGTGGCTGCGGAAACAGCTTCAGCTAATCGCGACGCAATGACTGCACTCCCTTACACCCCTGCTGTTGCTGCCGGAGACCTACTCTTCGTTTCTGGCCAGGTTGGCCTGGTCGATGGCGACCTTGTTGATGGTTTCGAAGACCAATGCGTGGCCGCACTCAACAACTTGCAGCACGTACTTCGGGACAACGGTCGGACGCTGTCGGACCTCGTTAAAACAACAGTGTTTGTAACAAACGCCGCAGATCTGGCAGCCATGAACAAGATTTATGGCGAGACGTTCAGCGAACCTCGTCCGGCTCGCTCAACCGTTGTCGTCAGCGCTTTGCCCTACGGCGCCTGCTTCGAGATCGAGGGAATCGCCAGCGCCTCCGAAGCAGTAGCCGACTGACCTGACCGTCGAAATCAGCTGGGCGTGTTCGTCGCCCAGCTTGGCGCGCAGGCGTCGTACGTGAACATCAACAGTGCGTGCGCCTCCGTAGTACTCATAGCCCCACACCTTGTTCAGTAGGGCTTCGCGAGTGTGCACTCTTCCGGGGTTCGTCACGAAATGGTACAGCAGTTCGTATTCCATGTAAGTCATGTCGAGTGGTCGATCATGAACGTGAACCTGGTACGTCGCGGTGTTCAAGGACAACGCTTGATACGTGATGACATCGGGTTGCGTCTCTTTGGCTTGCTGAATCAGCAGGTTGTCAATGCGCAAGTTCAACTCGACATCAACGTGTTCGGCCAGCACGAAGTCTGCAAAGTGGTTGGAGTGTTGGACGAACTGACGGGCGTCGGACTGCGAAAGAACCACTAATACCGGGCTTGTTTTAGTCTTTGCGGCAAGCACTGCTGTTGTTGTCACTGCTTCGTCAGACGTGTTCATGCACACGATGAACGCATCAAAAGACAGTAAAGATCCAACCTCTGTGGCAACGGCGGCGCTTTCAACTGCTTGTACAGAGTGGTCCGTGTCGGCCAATAGGGCCTCAAGACGGGCACTTTGTGAGTTTGCGACAAGTAAGACGTTGGCCATCAGATGCGTGGGAGGTAGCGATCCAACTCGTGTTGGGTGACTTCGCTTTCATATGCGGCCCACTCTTCGCGCTTATTGCGAATCAACCAATCAAAGACGTGATTTCCAAGGGTTTGTGCCATCAACTCTGACCCCTCCAGCTCGTCAATGGCGGCATCGAGGCTTGAAGGAAGGACAAGGCGGTGCTGAGACGCCAACTCTGCGCGGCTTAATGCGTAAAGGTTCACGTCGGTAATTGGCGGCAACTCGTAGCCTTCTTCGACCCCCTTGAGGCCCGCAGACAGGATTGCCGCGAAGCAGAGGTACGGATTCGTTGCGGGATCTGGTGCGCGATATTCAATGCGTGTTGATTCGGCGCGCCTTGTGTGCGGGACGTTGACAATTGCGGAGCCGTTGTTGCGCGACCAGGCCCGGTAAATAGGTGCTTCGTGGCCCGGTACAAGTCGCTTGTAAGAGTTCACCCACTGGTTTGTAATGGCTGCCATCTCTGGCGCGTGATGCAAGACGCCGGCAACGAAACGCTTTGCGGTGTCGCTCAAGTTGTCTGCATCGTTAGCGTCGTAGAACGCATTCTGATTGTCTCGAAACAGCGACACGTAGGTGTGCATGCCCGAACCCTGCACGCCCGCGACGGGCTTTGGCATGAAGGTTGCATGCACTCCCGCTGCGGCCGCAATCTCTTTGACAACCGCGCGGGTTGTCATCACGTTGTCCGCCATAGTTAGTGCGTCTGTGTAGCGAAGATCGATCTCGTGTTGGCTTGGCGCGTCTTCGTGTTGGTTGTACTCAACAGGAATGCCGATGTCTTCCAGTGCAAGAACGGTGCGCTTGCGCAAGTTGGACACCGTCGAACACGGTTCCAGGTCAAAGTAAGTGGCTCCGTCTAGAGGTGTTGCGCGGATGGAGCTTGTTCCGTAAACATCGTCGCGTTTGAAGTAAAAGAACTCAATCTCTGGTGCAACAAAGAACGAGAAACCCATGTCGGCTGCTCGATCAAGCGATCGTCGCAGAACAAATCGAGGGTCGCCATCGAAAGGCAACTTGTCATACGTGATGATGTCGCAGAAGACCCGCGCAACGGGTTCTCCGGAGTCCAGCCAGGGGAGCACCTGGAAGGTTTCAGGGACGGGTTTGGCGATCATGTCGCTTTCAGAAACACGGCTGAATCCATCAATGACAGAGCCATCGAAGCTCATTCCGAACTCCAGGGCGTCGGGCAGTTCGGCCGGGGTGATGCTGAAGGTTTTTGATGTCCCTAGGACATCTGTGAACCACAGCTGTACGAACGCCACCTTTCGTTCCTCAACAGTGCGCAGTACGTAGTCGATGGCTCCTTGCATGCCATGACGTTACGAGATGATCGCTATTCGATGT
>JBDIBA010000021.1:0-35584 GCA_039812705.1 Acidimicrobiia bacterium | reverse complement strand
GTTCTTAGGCCCGGTTTACAAGTACCTGCTTCTCACGAACGAAACGGTCAGTTTCATGCTCAAAGAAGGAGTCACGGTACCCCTCACCAAACATCAACGGCGCGTCACCCCGTTGTAGCGTACTCCCGTGGTGTTCTTCACCGCCTTTACAAACCAATCAGCTGACTCAATAGTCGCCGCGTGTCATCGCTTCGTCGGCTTAGCCATCCTCCTCATGGCCGCAGTGAAGGAGTATCCGGCGCGCACAGCCGAGCTTAGGTTCAGTAATGCGCCCAAAGCCTTACGCATTGTGTTCGGTGTGACTTTGATTGCAGCTGCAGTCATCTGTGTACTCACTCTTGGATTCACTCTTGACAGCCTGCTGATCACTTTCTGCGCGGGCGTTCCATTTTTGGCTGTCTTTGGCGTTGGAGAAATAGTCCACCGAATGACAGCCTCATCATCAAGTTCGGATCAGCACGACACATAACCTATAGGTTGGGGCATAAGCGATCTGACACAACACCGACTGGGCGGGCGAAGCCCACGCCACCGAGATAGCTAGTCGTCTAGCAGTTCGGGCCGGATGGCCCGGGTGCGCGCAATGGCTTGTTCACGGCGCCAGGACTCAATTGCTGCATGATTACCGCTTTGAAGAACCTCGGGCACTTCCCAGTCGCGGAACTTCGCGGGACGCGTGTATTGCGGATACTCCAACAGCCCAGCGGCGAAACTCTCTTCATGACTGGACCGGTCGTTGCCCATCACGCCGGGCAGCAAACGCGTAACCGCTTCAATAATGGTCAGCGCCGCCACTTCCCCACCGGCCAACACGAAATCACCAATTGAAAGCTCACCGTCGCAAAGGTTGTCTGTAATGCGTTGGTCAACACCCTCATAGCGGCCGCACAACAACGAAAACCCGTCACCCGCAGCCAGCTCATGAGCAATCTCTTGATTGAAGACACGTCCGCCGGGGCTCAACAGGTAAAGCGGCCGCGGCGGGTCAACGCGTTCGACAACCGAAAACACAGGCTCAGGCGCAAGCACCATCCCCGGCCCGCCTCCAAAAGGAGTGTCATCAACGCTGCGGTGTTTATCGGTTGCACCGTCACGCAGATCATGCACACCAAGGTTCAACAACTCATTGCGTTGCGCTCGACCCAACAGAGTCGCATCGCAAAAGTTTTCAATCAGTTGCGGAAAGATCGTAAAGACATCGATTCGCATTGCAGCTTCCCCTCGAACCGAGCCCTACAGATCGAACAAACCGGCCGGCGGATCGACGCGCACAAACCCGGGCCCAGACTCAACAACAAAGCGCAACGGAACCAGCGCGCCATTCTCAAGTTCCAGCAAGTCGCCCGCCGGGTTGGCTAAAACGGCCGCAACCTTTGCAATCAGTTCGCCATTCACATCAAGCATTTCGGCACCGACCATCTCGTGAACCCATAACGCATCGGGGTCTTCAATCGGTTCGGCCTTCAGCGTCACGCCATGCAAGGCGTCGGCATCCTCACGCGAATCGACACCGGCAAACACCACAATCCAACGGTGACCGTGTGGCTTTGCCGACCGAACGACCAAAGGTCCACCCGGCGCTTGCAGGATGGACCCTTTTTCGAGTCGTTCTTCGCGATTAGTGAAGAGTTCGACAACTACTTCGCCACGCAGGCCGTGCGCCTTGGCAACCCGGCCGACTTCCAACATGGCGTTGTCGTCGGAGTCAGTCGTCGGCAATGTCGACGGTGATGTTTTGGTTCTCGCGAGCACCTACTGCGCGAGCCAAGGTGCGAACCGCAACCGCAACGCGACCGCGCTTGCCAATGACCTTGCCCTTGTCGCCCGGCGCAACGAAAACACGCAACACGGTGTTGTCGCCGTTCTCTTCGGCTTGCACAACAACAGACTCTTTGTCATCAACAATCGACTTCACGATGAACTCAAGAGCTGCCTTTGCACTTCCGCCTGCAACCAAATTGCCGGCGTTGTCGCTGACGGTGCTCATGCGTCTGCGTTCTCTTCTGTTGACTCATCAGAAGTCTCGGCAGAAGCTTCTTCAGACTCGGCCGCAGCGTCGGCCTCGGCCTTAGCAGCAGCTGCTTCTTCTTCGGCCTTCTTCTTTGCCTCGGCCTCTGCTGCAGCAGCCTTTTCGGCCTTGGTCGGCTTAGCCGGACGACGAGCAGCCTTCTTGGCAACCATCGTCTTTGCAGCGGTCTTGTCGTCCAAAACGCCTTCGGCTACGAGAATCTTTTGCACGCGCTCTGTTGGCTGCGCGCCATTGGCAATCCATTCGCGGATCTTGTCGGCCTTGACGTTGATTGCCGAAGGCTCGCGACGAGGCTCGTAGGTGCCAAGCAGCTCGATGAAACGACCGTTGCGCGGCGAGCGCGAGTCGGAAGCAACAACACGGTATGTAGGTTGCTTGGTCTTACCCATCCGCATGAGGCGAAGTTTTACTGGCATGAAATTTTTGTGTCTCCTATTAAGTAAAGGCTGGTCGAAAAAGTGCTAGCCGTTCCGCTTACCAAAACCAGATGGAAGGTCTCCCAAACCACCTGATGGCATTTGCGGCAAACCGGGAATGTTTGGCATTCCCTTCCCCTTGCCCTTCATCCCGGGGATACGGCCGACAGACTTCATCATCTTTTGCACTTCTTTGAATTGTTTGAGCAATCCGTTGACCTCAGAGGTGGTCACACCGCTTCCCGCAGCAATGCGTTGGCGGCGCTGACCGTTGATGATCGACGGGTCATTGCGCTCTTGTTTCGTCATGGAACGGATGATTGCTTCTACCCGCGAAAGTTGGTCTTCGCCGATGTCTGCGTTCTTCAGCTCCTTCGGAACACCCGGAAGCATACCGAGGATTCCAGAGATTGGACCCATGTTGCGTAGCTGGGCCAATTGCTCCAGGAAATCGTCGAACGTAAAGCGCCCTTCTTGGAGCCTTGCGGCCGCCTTTTCAGCGACATCACGGTCGAAACTGGCTTCGGCGCGCTCAATAAGGGTGAGCATGTCGCCCATTCCCAAAATGCGCTGCGCCATGCGGTCTGGATAAAACGGCTCGAACTCACTGAGCTTTTCGCCCACGCTGGCAAACACGACTGGCTTGCCCGTGACGCCCTTAACCGACAGCGCCGCACCACCGCGGGCATCGCCATCGAGCTTGGAAAGAATGACACCATCGAGGTTCAGCGTCTCGTGGAAGGCCTCTGCCACGCCTACCGCGTCTTGGCCCAGCATGGCGTCGATGACAAGGAACGTGAAGTGTGGCTCGACGGTGGCCGAAACCTGACGAACCTGTTCCATCATTTCGGTGTCGATGGACAAGCGGCCCGCGGTGTCGACAATCACAACATCGCGCCCCGTCTCGCGAGCAGTTGCCATTGCGTTTTTCGCAACGGTCACCGGATCGGTGGGTTCGGAGAACATTGCAACGCCGACCTGGCGAGCAAGAGTTGCCAACTGGTCGACAGCACCGGGACGCTGAAGGTCTGCACCAACCAGCATCGGGTTGCGACCCTGACTCTTGAACCAACGCGCGAGCTTTCCAGCAGCAGTCGTCTTACCGGCACCTTGCAGACCCGCCAACAAGACAACCGTTGGCGGGCGCTGTGCGTAGGTGATCCTGAGCTGCTCGCCACCGAGCATCTCGATCAATTCAAGGTGAACTGCCTTGAGAACTTGTTGTGAAGGCGAAAGCGACTTGGAAGTCTCGATGCCAACCAGGCGCTCTTTGACTTGGCTTACAAACTTGCGCGCAACGGTGATGTTGACGTCGGCTTCAAGAAGCGCTGTGCGGATTTCTTGGAGCACTTCATCAACGTCGGCCTCGGTAAGACGGCCGCGATTACGCAGCTTGCCGAAAACGGCATCAAAACGATCTGAAAGCGAGTCAAACATGGCTGGTCCAGGCTAGTTGCTGCGAGCCTGGTTGCTGGCTTGACCGTCGGACTGCCCGCCAGCCTGCTCACTGGGCTGTCCACTGGACTGCTCAAACAGAGCGTCAACAAACTCATCGGGATCAAAATCGATGAGGTCGGCCGCTGTTTCACCGACACCCACCAGCTTGACCGGAAGGCCGAACTCCTTCTCGATGGCCAACGCAATACCGCCCTTGGCCGTGCCATCGAGCTTGGTCAACACAACACCGGTGCAGTCAACGGCATCGGAGAACTGCTTGGCCTGGGCAAGGCCGTTCTGGCCGGTTGTGGCGTCGAGCACCAACAACACCTCGCTCAGCTGGGCCTCGGACTTGTCAATGATGCGGCGGATCTTCTTCAGCTCTTCCATCAAGTTGAACTTGGTGTGCAGGCGACCAGCCGTGTCTGCCAACACAAGGTCTGACTTGCGGGCCACTCCCCTGGCAATTGCATCGAAGATCACCGAACCGGGGTCTCCATTTTCTTGACCGCGCACGATGTCTGCCTTAGCGCGCTCTGACCAAATGGTCAGCTGCTCGGCCGCAGCCGCGCGGAAAGTGTCGCCGGCAGCCATGACGATTGACTTGTCTTGCTGGCCATAACGAAGACCAACTTTGCCAATGGTCGTTGTCTTTCCCACACCGTTTACGCCAACGAATAGCCAAACATTTGTGACACCGGGCTCCAAGCGCAGCGTGCGGTCGGCCTGAATCATTTCCTTCTTCAGGTCGGTCTTCAGCGCATCAAGCAGGGCCGCAGGCGTCTTGATGGACTCGCTCTTGACACGCGAACGCAAGTCATCCAACAGCGCAGTTGTGGTTGCCACGCCAACATCGGCGCGTATCAAAGCCTCTTCAAGATCGTCCCAGGTCTCGTTGTCGATCTTGTCGCGCGAGCGAATGCCGCCGAAGTAACCGCCGAACATGCCGCGGGCTTTTCCGAGACGATCACGCAGACGCGGGCGCTCGCCAATAACAAACTCGTCAGGTTCAGCTGGCGGAGCCTCGCGATCAAGAGTTTGCGTTTGGCCCGCGCTATCCAAATCACGACGTTCCCGTGTCGGGGCTTGGGTCTGGCGTCGGTCCCCCTGTGCGGGAGGTTCGAGCAGTGTGTCAGTGCCTCGGCGCTTGGACGGACCAAGCAACAAACCACCAAGGATGAGAATCGCGAAAAGCGCAACGAGAGAAACAATCAAATATTCCATTACCCCTCAGCCTAAAGGTTGTGGCACGCCTAGGGGTCAGCCCTGCAAGCCAGCCACAAAAAAAGCGACCCCGGAGGGCCGCTTTTTTGAGTTCGTCGTTGGGTTAGTTCTGGACTAACGAGCGTAAAACTCGACGACCAGCTGTTCGTTACAGATGACAGGAACCGCTTCACGCTCTGGGATGCTGACAAGCGTTGCCTCGAGCTTTTCGATGCTGACGTTTAGGTAAGCGGGAGCGCCTTCTGTGTGCTCGCCCGACGCAGCAATCTGAAACGGGGTCTTGGTCTTGGACTTCTCGGCGATTGAAATGACCTGGCCAATGCGGACCTTGTAAGACGGGCGGTCAACACGCTTGCCGTCTACCAAAACGTGGTGGTGGGTGACGGCCTGGCGTGCCTGGTAAATGGTGCGGGCAAAGCCAGAACGAAGCACGAGGGCGTCAAGACGCATTTCAAGGTTTGCGATGAGAACTTCACCGGTGCGGCCTTCGCTGCGACGAGCCTCGGCAAAAGCGCGAGCCATCTGCTTTTCGCTGATGTCGTACTGGGCACGCAAACGCTGCTTTTCCATGAGGCGAACCGAGTAGTCGGAAGGACGCTGACGACGGTTACGGCCGTGTTCACCTGGCGGATAAGGGCGCTTTTCAAGGTGCTTAGAGGCCTTGGGCGTAAGCGCAATACCGAGCGCGCGGCTCTTGCGCACCTTGGGACGAGATTGGTTGGGCAAAACAGCTCCTGGAATTTCGACGAACGGCCGTTCATTCTTTCACAACAAGACAGACCAGTTGGTCGAGTTCTCGCAGGAGTTGATCTGGCGCGAACAGAAACCGAACTTCAGTTGAACGATTCAGCTCAAGCCCCTCAAAAATCGGCCCGATATCGAAAGCAAGGATCATGGAGGAACCGTTGCAAGCACAAGGATTATTAAAACGCGTGGCAGGCATATTTGTGGCAGCCGCGATTGCGTCCGTTGGGGCCGTTGGTCTCAACGAGGTCAACGCAAGCTCGGCAACAATCGCTTTGCCAGCTTCGCCAGGCAGCGGCTCTGAATCACTTGAAATCTCGACTGCCTTTGGGCCGAATTCCACGGATTCGGTCCCGACGCCACGGTTGGCAAAGAAGAAGAAGGTCTTAGCTAAGCGCTAGGCAGGCTGAGGTTGATCGCGGAGATCGATTGTGTCCAACCGCTGACTAACCACCTTTGAAGAACCACCTGTTTGCATGCTGACGCCGTAGAGGCAGTCGGCAACTTCCATCGTCCGCTTTTGGTGAGACACGATGACTAGCTGAGCCTCTGAGCGGAACTCGCCGATCAGACTCAAGAAGCGGTCCAGGTTCATGTCGTCAAGCGGAGCTTCAACCTCGTCCAGCAAATAGAACGGCGACGGACGCGAGCGGAACACCGCGAAGAGGAACGCCATTGCAGCAAGCGAACGCTCGCCACCGCTCAAAAGCGAGAGCGTGCGAACGTTCTTGCCACTCGGGCGCGCTTCAATCTCGATACCGGTTTCCAAGGGGTCATCGGGGTCTGTGAGCTTGAGGTTTCCTGCGCCACCTGGGAAAAGCACTCCGAATAGCTTGGAGAAGTTTTCGGCAACGTCTTGGTACGCAGCGATGAAGGTGTCTTTTATCTCGGCGTCGACCGCACGAATGACACGCATCAATTCCTTGCGGGACTTCTGCACGTCGTTCAGTTGAGATTCGAGAAAATCGTGACGCTCTTTGACCTCTTCAAACTCGCTGAGAGCCAACGGGTTGATGGGACCCATTGCCTTTAGTTCCTTGTCGAGTGCGGCCAAGCGCGCCTTGGCCGTCACACCATCTGGCAGCTCTGGTGCAGCGGCGTCGACAGCTGCCTGTTCACTTACCTGCAGTTCGTTTGCAAGAAGTTCGAGGACTGCTTCAATGCGAACGCCCAGTTCGGCAAGGCGGAGTTCGTGGCTTTGGCGTTGTTCACTCAATTGCATCAACGCGGATTCCGCCTCGGACTTTTGACGGCGAGCAGATTCACTGCGCTTTGTCAGCGCCAACAAAGACTCGCGGCGCGAATCGCGCTGAACGCGCGTGGCGGACAACAACTGTGAAACCTCTTCGCCACGCTGGCCCAATCGACCACTCATTTGTGTCAGCACTTGCAACGCGCCTTCAATTCGAACGCGACGAGCTTCGGCTTCGGCGATCTCTTGGCGGTATTGGGCCGCACGAGTTTGCAACGCTTCGGACCGACGCGTGAGAAACGCGTGGCGTTCGTTTAGTGAGTTTTCAGAAACCTCGATACGAGCCCGCTCCTTGCGCAATGCCTGCGAGCGCTCTTCCAACACGGAACGCGCTTCGCGCCAGAGGCGCGCCTGTTCTGCGCCGGTTGCCTCACCGGCTTCAAGGTCTGGCAGTCGCAATCGCAGCTGGCCCGCTTCGGTTTCTTCACCCGAAATGCGTCGTTCGATTTCGGCAATGCTGTTCTGCGCGCCCTCGACTTCATGGCCAAGGTTTTCGATTCGCGATGCCATTGACTGCTGATCGCGCGCGGTCTGCGCCAACACGTCTTCGTTCTGACGAAATGCTTCGGTCGCTTCACGTTCGTGCGCTGACGCCTCGTCAAGCTTTGTCTTCGCGTCATCAAGGACGGCTGCCAGTCGCGCAAGTTCTTCAGTTGCGGTGTCGCGCACCAACCTGGCTTCATCAACCGATGCAGCAGTTACACCCGAACCGTGGCGACCAGTGCGCCAACCGCTTCGGGCGAAACGATCGCCGGACTTGGTAACAACGACAAGATCTGGGAACGACAACGCCGTGTCAATGGCATCAGATTCATCAACAACGACGGCACAACACAACAAGCGGTCCAACAACGAGTTCGTCTCTGACGTTGCACCCTGCACGCGGCCGCGCAAAGGCATGAGCGACTTGTCATCAATGTGACTGATGTCTTCGCCGGCCTTGCCCAACGCAATGACTGCGCCGCCAATGTCGTCCTTGCCAAGTCGTTCAAGTGCTGCCCGCGCGACTTCGGGAGACTCGACAACGACGGCACCCAGCGCCTCACCAACGGCGGATTCGAATGCGGCTTCGAAACCTTCATCAATCTGAACCAAGTCAAGGAGCGTTCCCTTGACCCCGTCCAACTCGTCAAGGCGTTCCAAACCGGCTTGAGCGCGCGTTGCGTCGAGCGTGGAAGCCAGTGTTTCGAAACGCGCATTGGCTACCGACAAGCGGTGTTCGCCCTGGCGCCACACACTCAATGAGTCTTCGTGGGCTTCCTTGACCTCTTCAAGTTTGGCGTTTGCGACCTCGGCAGTTGAACCCAACATTGCGTGGGCTTCCTCGGCTTGCATGTGGGCTTGTGCAGCCGCATCTGATTTTTGTTGAACGTCGCTCAGCTGTGATTGCAGCTGCGCCAAACGGTTTGCGCGGTTGTCACGTTCGCGACGAAGAGCCTCTGTGTTCTTGTCAATCGACGACAACTGCCCGCGTACTTGCGCGGCTTCGTTGGAGGTGACGGGCAGACCCTCACCCCACTGTTCCTCGAACTTTGCCCATTGCGTTTTGAGGTCGGAGTCTTCCTGAACGATGTCTTGGCGCGGCTGGGTTAGTTCAGCACGCGCGACTTCGACTTCGGACATCTCGGTTTTCACCAATGCAATGTCGGAGTCCAACTGGGCAACAACATCTGCGCTGATCGCCGAATCGAGATCTCGCTGCAGCGAGCGTCGACGCTCATTAACAATCCCCTGCGAACCAATGACACGGGCATGCAGGCGCTCCAGACGTTCCACCAACTCGCTGGAATCATCTTCGGGCTGCGCTGCCAGCTCGGCATCGATCTCGCGAACCTGCTGCGCACCTTGCTCAATGGCCTCGCGTAGGTCGGCGTTGCGGGTCTCAAAGTGAGAAAGTCCTTCACGCTCGGCCAGCTCACGCTGACGCAGCTGCGCAATGTCACGACCCGCGTTGTAGACGCGCAAGGCCTCCACTTCGCTTGCAACTTCGTCGTGGCGACGAGCCGCGTTTGCCTGCTTCTCGAGCGGACGCAACTGCTGACGCACTTCACGCGACAAGTCGGCAAGGCGTTCCAGATTGGACTCCGTGCCCATTAGACGTCGCTGCGAACGCTCGCGCCGCTTGCGGAACTTCAACACGCCGGCGGCCTCTTCAATGATTGCGCGGCGCTCTTCGGGACGAGCCGACAAGACCGCGTCGAGGTTGCCCTGACTGACAATCACGTGTTGTTGACGACCGACACCAGAGTCGCTCAAGAGTTCTTGAATGTCGAGCAGCCGGCAACCAACGCCATTGATGGCGTACTCGCTTTCGCCGCTGCGAAACAGCGTGCGGGTGATGGTGACCTCGGTGAAGTCGAGCGGCAGACGACCATCGGAGTTGTCGATTGTTAGCGAAACCTCAGCGCGGCCAAGGGCGGACTTTTTGCCGGTGCCGGCAAAAATGACATCTTCCATCTTGCCGCCTCGCAAGGCGCGAGCACCCTGGGCACCAAGCACCCAGGCCACGGCATCTATGACGTTGGACTTTCCAGACCCATTCGGACCGACCACAACATTGACCCCTGGACGCAGGTCAAGCGTTGCCGGTTCCGCGAAAGACTTAAAACCCTTGAGTGTGAGGCTCTTAACAAACATTTAGTGGCCGAATGTACCCGCGATCCCAAGGATTAAGGGGTCATCACTACCCAGAAAGGGAATCCTGCACCGGATGGGAGGCGCGAGACTCGGGGTTGCGAGGACCGACAACGGGCGTTTCGCGCTCTTCAGTTGACAAGCGCCAGGCATTGCGTCGACCGACCATGCCCCTCATCGCAATATCAACCAACGGCTCGCTCACAACAGGCTGGGCGGATGCAGGCCCCTGCAAGACGCATTCCCCTGCAGATCGACTGCGTCGCGCAGGAGTGCTCGAGTGGCGGCTAACTCCATGCTTGCCTTCGGACCGGAGCGAAGCTGCTGCAAACTCAGCACCTTTGCCAAGTGCTTGATAGAGACGGGACTGAAGCTGCTCGCTACGCGCAAACAAGCGCTCGGCAAGATCAGCATCTGGTCGTATCTGGCCGTCCGGTCTCGAATGACTCATACCGATTCGCGGCGATTCCTCGTAGTACTTGCCGGCGAAATACGCAATGACCGATTCCACCATTACGCTTCCCAAGTAGTCACTTCCACGTGAGCTCTTGAGTGCTGCAGATTCTTCAAGGCTCAAAAGGCTTGGGACCGCCTTCAGAAGAAGGTTCGTCCCGCTTTGGTCGAAAAACATGGGCTGGAAAACTCTTTCGGGGCAAGGCTGGAAGGCTGAATGTCTTCAAACTTCATCCCGTAGAACATGCTCACGGAACCAATTCGGCTGTACGCGTTATCAATGACCCGCTCATACTCGCGATCAAGGAACTTTGTATCAGCCAAACTGCGTCATGCGACTTGGTTATCACCACAACGCATACCGATACAATTTCTCAGATCCTTCGTTCAACCGCTGTGAAGTTTGGCCTTACCGCTGACAGCGCCTGCAAGAGAACGACGACCTTCCCCCCACCACTCGCCTACCAATGGGCGTTCCGCACCTCAAACAAGGTTTGCCTTCTCGCGCGTAAACGGCGTGATGAGTCTGCGCGGTACCAGCGTTTCCAAACACGTCGACGTATTGCGCATCGGCAAGGGTTGAGCCGCCGGTGCTCACGGCGCGGCCAAGGACAAGTTCAATGGCATCGACTAATCGCTTGAATGCCGGCTTGGACAGCTGCGAAGGCAGCGCGGTGTTCTTGACTCGGGCCTGCCAAAGAACTTCATCTGCATAGATGTTTCCCAAGCCGGCAAGAACGCTTTGGTCGAGCAACAGGGTCTTGATTGCAACACGGCGACCGATCAATGCATTGCGCAATTCATCGGGCGTCGGCAAAGCGGTAAGCGCATCGGGACCGAGCGAGTCCGACAACGCATCGTCAACGTCACAAACCCACAGTTCGCCAAAAGTGCGCGGATCGATAAAGCGCAGCTCGGTTCCATCATCGAAATGAATGCGCGCGTGAGTGTGTGGCGCCACGGGATCGCCTTGGCCATGAACGCGCAACTGGCCACTCATGCGCAGATGCATACCAAGGCTGAAGCCATTGTCCAGATCAAGGCCGAGGTATTTGCCGTGACGACGCGCCTCAACGAAAGCTGCACCCTGCAACACGCTGACGACAACTGCGGGATCGTGACGCCTAACCGTGCGAGGCCCAAACAAATCAACGTGCTCAATGGATTTCTTGAGCACCGACTGGGCAAGGTTGCGACGAACCGTCTCAACTTCGGGAAGCTCGGGCACCTCAGCTTGAAGGTTCGACGTCTATTCCAACCGGACGCAGGCCGCCGGCAGAAGTCAGCTTCTTCCATGCAATCTCCGCGGCAACCTGCTCGGCTTGCTTCTTGGAGCTGCCTTCGCCCGCGCCATGTTCGACACCGGCAATGCTGACGCGCGCCAAGAAACGCTTGGCATGTTCGGGACCGTGGTCTTCAAGTTCGTAAACCGGCAAATACTCAAGCTGTTGGGCAGCGAGTTCTTGAAGGCGCGTCTTGTAGTCATCGAGACCGGGACCTTCGGCGGCATCGACAATGCGATCGGCAATGAAGTCCATGATCAATGCCTCCGCGGCCTGCGCGCCACCACTCAAATAGACAGCCCCGATGATTGCTTCAACAGCATCGGCAAGGATTGAACGCTTGGTGCGGCCGCCATCGCGGTCTTCACCCTTGCCGAGCTTTAGGTGCGGTCCCAGTCGCAACTCGCTGGCGACTTCGGCAAGCGCGGACGTGCTTACGACACCGGCGCGGATCTTTGCCAGCGCGCCCTCGGGAAGGTCGGGATAGTCGCGATAAATGTGATCTGTGACGATCACACCCAAAACGGCGTCGCCCAGAAACTCCAGACGCTCATTCGACTTTGCCCCGGAGTGTTCTGAACACCAACTGCGGTGTGACAGGGCCAGCTCCAGCAAGTGCGTGTCCTCGGGTGCCACGCCCATGCGCAGCCCGAACGCCTCGAGGCTCTCTGCTTCTTCTTGCTCGGCCGCCCTTTCAGTCATTCAACGAGGCTTATGAACCCAGTTTTACGTGCACGTAGTCAACTGCGTCGCGCACGGTGCGAAGCTCTTCGAGATCTTCGTCGTCAATGCGAAAGTCTGGAGCCTTCTCGCGCAGGTCGCCCTCAAGAGACTCGACAAGTTCAATCAAGGCGAGTGAATCTGCGTCAAGGTCGTCGTTGAACGAAGCAGCTTCGGTCACCTTTGCTGGCTCGATTTCCAAGATGTCCGCCAGGTGGTTTTGCACCATGGAGAAGACTTCATCACGACTGTAAGGGGATTCAGGCATGTTCACTCCAAAACATTTAACCGGGTGAAATGCCCGGTTGGATTTACAAACTGACCCTAGGCGGGTTGGTCAACGGCCGCCTTGAGTTCAGCAACAACATTTGCTTCGACCATGTCCTTTGCAACAACCAACGCGTTGGTAATGGCATGAGGCTTGGAAGAACCGTGAGAAATAATCGCCACGCCATCGACACCCAAAAGCATTGCGCCCCCATAGGTGTCGGGGTCTAGCTGAGACAACAGCGGCATGACCTGTGCGCCGATGCCTGAACCGCCCTGGTCTGTCGGCAGCGTTGCTACAAGCTTCTTGAAGGTTTCGACCATGTAGCCAACGCCACCTTCGAGCGTCTTGAGAACAACATTGCCCGTGAAACCATCGGTCACGACGACATCGGCAACTGGACGCAAGAAGTCTCGCCCCTCAACATTTCCAATGAAGTTGAGGTCTTGATGCGTTGCCAACATCTTGTGCGTTTCCTTCACAAGTGTCGAACCCTTGGTCTCTTCTTCGCCGATTGAAAGCAACGCAACGCGAGGGTTAGACACGCCAAAACGAACCCGCGAAAACACAGCGCCCATTTGTGCGAATTGGACTAGCCAACTTGCCTGGCAGTCTGCATTTGCACCAGCGTCGAGCAAGACCGTTGGGGTTGAACCCGGAACCGGAATGGGTGTGGCAATAGCCGGACGTGCAACTTTAGAAATGCGGCCCATTCGCAACAGGGCAGACGCCATGGCTGCGCCCGTGTTGCCGGGGCTGACCATTGCCGAAGCTTGACCGTCGCGGACAGCCTCGGCTGCGCGCACCACCGATGCGTCTTTGCGATTACGAACCGCAGACCCGGGCTCGTCGTGCATGCCAATGACTTCGGTGGCTTCGAGGATGTCCAACCCGGCGGTGTCACCCATTTGGGAGGGATCACCCACAAGGAGAACCGCAATGCCGTGTTCTTTGGCTGCGGTAACCGCGCCCTGAACAAGGTCGGCTGGCGCTCGATCTGCGCCCATCACGTCGAGCGCTATAGGAAGCATGGCCCTATGCGGTGACGTCGATGGCTACACGACCGTTGTACCAACCACAGTTGCCACAAACGACGTGAGGACGCTTTACCTGCGAACAGTTAGGACAGGTGCTCTTTGCCGGTGCTGAGAGCTTCCAGTTGGAAGCGCGTCGGCTGCGGCTTTTTGCTTTGGAGGTTTTTTTCTTAGGAACAGCCATTGCGGATTTCCTCTGGTGTTGCGGACTTGTGGACCGAACGATACTAGGGCGATTATTCCTTCAACGCGTCCAACGCTGCCCAACGTGGGTCTAGGACCTCATTGGTGCATCCACAATCGGTCGTGTTGCGATTGGCGCCGCACTCTGAACACAGACCGGCACAGTCCTCAGAACACAGCGGCGCTTGCGGCAACGCCAACATCACGGCCTCGCGAACCAGCGGCTCCAGGTCGACCGAGTCGCCACGCAACAAGTAGGTCTCGCCCTCAACGGGGTTTGGGTCGAAGATTTCGCGCACGTCAACGCTTACCTGGCCCGTGGCCTCTTCCAAGCAGCGCCTGCACTGCCCAACCCAGCAGGTCTGCACGGTTCCAGAGACGACGACGGCTTCATCGGCATCCATTGCTTCGACCGAACCGGCGAAACTGACGTCATTGCCTTCAGGTACGCGGCTTGACGAAACGGCGAGGTCTTCGAGTTGGCCGCGCGCGTCTACGTCAACGCGAGAGACGGCCTGCTTTGGCGAAGTCGACAGGTTGCGAAACCCGCCAAGGCGAACAAGGAAAGGATTAGACACGAGGTCCGCGATTCTAGACAACTGGCCAAACCATTCGATTCAGGCCTGTCTGCCAGCCTTAAACGACTAGCCGCTAGACGCGCTCGTCGTCGTGACTGAAACGCTCTTGGTCAAAGAATGCGCCCCGTTCGCCGCGGTTGTCTGTTTCGGCGACCGGGTCGATTTCGAGATGTTGGTGTTCGTCACGCATGCGACCGACTGCGGATTCCACGGAGTCCATCTCTTCGGCATCCATCAAAGGTGGCGCTGCGCGCAGCTTTTCACGGCCGGCCTGGACAATTCGGAAGGTGGCCTCGAGGGTCTGTTCAAACTCGGCAAGCCTCAAGTCCACGTACTCTTCGGCTTCGTGCTTGAGGCGACGCGCCTCGACATCGGCGTCATCAAGACTGTGTTGAGCAACGCGACGCGCTTCGCGCACCAATTCGGAACGCTCAACCAAACGCTGTGAACGTTCGGTCGCAGTACGCAAGATTTCGTCGCCTTCGCGCTGCATTTTTGCCAAGAACTCGCTGCGCTCGCGCAACAACCAGTTTGCCTGGCGCACTTCTAGCGGAAGGTTTTCAAGGCACGCAGCCAACAGGTCGCGCACTTCATCGCGCGGAAGAATGACGTTGTTTGACAGCGGCATTGACTTGGCAGAGTCAACAAGTTCGATCAACCTGCCAATTACGGCTTCGGTGTCAAAACCTTGTTCGTGGCCACTCCATTGCTGGCTTTTCGATTCTTGGCCATAGATGCTCATCGCGAACCGACCTTTTTGTTGAGATGGCGCGCCACCGCAGCGGGGACGAGGTCACTGACATTGCCACCATAGCGAGCAACCTCCCTGATGAGTCGGGATGCCAGGAACGAAGAGTCGCTAGCCGTGGGAATCAGGACCGTGCCAATGCCGGTCAGATGCCTGTTCATTTGAGACATCTGAAGCTCGGACTCGAAGTCTGAAACGACACGGAGGCCGCGCACCAACGCGACCGCATCGATTGAACGTGCGAAGTCAGCAACCAGTCCATCGAACGACGTGACGTTGACGTTTGCCAGGTCTTCTGTGGCTTCCTTCAACATCTCGACTCTTTCAGTCAGCGAAAACATCGGGTTCGATTTGGCCGAATCGAAAGCCGCGACCGTCACCTCATCGAAAACGTCAAGGGCTCCGTGAAGCACTTCAAGGTGACCGTTGTGAACCGGGTCAAAAGAACCAGGGAACAGAGCGTGTTTTGTCATCTTGCAAGAACCACCTTCAAAAAGACCACCTTCAACTGGGTTGCGCCGCTTTGTCGCTCGTCAGCCAAGTTCATGCGACTTCCCCTGTCTCCTTGATGCCTGTCTCCTTCACGAAATACGAAACCCACGTTGTCCCGTATCGCTTCTGCTTAAACAACCGCCACCGGGTAGCAGCTAATTCTTCCTCCGACACGAAATCGCCCTGATCTGTCTCGCAGATCAAGACTTCGCATCGCACGAGGCGAAAGATTCTTGCCCAATCCGTGAAGCCATAGGGCGGATCTGCAAAAACAACATCAAACTGGTCGTGATCTTCACGTGCGGATTCGGCCTCAAGAAAGGCAAGCGCATCGCCGGTGCGAACCACAGCGCGGTCCAACAACGAGAACTGCTCAATGTTTTGGCGCACAACCTGGGTGGCGCGCGGCGACTTTTCGACAAAGGTGCAGCGGGATGCGCCACGCGAAAGAGCCTCGACCCCCCACGCCCCGGTACCGGCAAAGAGATCCACAACCGCAGACCCATCGACCTCAATCAGCGAGACAAGCGAGTTGAAGATTGCCTCGCGGACCTTGTCCGTTGTCGCCCGGGTCGACGAACTGGCCGGCCCAACAAGCCTTCGACCCCCCAGGTCTCCCCCAACAATGCGCATGATGGCGAACACTATCGACCCGACCCCTCTCAATTAACCCAGTTCAGACCGGTTTGACGAATAGGCTTCGGTGGTGGATTCAGACTCGCAACGTCGGTTGCAGCGTCAGCACCTCAGTGTTGTGGACTCCGAAGTTGATGACGTGGTCCGAATCGAGAAGCCGACTGCACGCCTGGTCGACATGGTGGGTCAAGCAACGACCAAGCGCCGATTGGTGCACTTGACCGAACTGCTTGCCAACTTGGAGCCCAACGCAGACCAAAACTGGACCGAAGGAACCCTCTTTTACGGCCCCGCGCGAACCGGCAAGCACTTCAGCGCGGAGGTCATCGCCGGTGAATGCCAGGCGCCGCTGATTCGCATTGACATGACACAGCTGACCTCGCGTGGGTTTACCGAGACCGTCGAAAAGGTCCTGAACGAAACACATACCCCGCGGGTTGTCTCACTTGAAGACATCGAAGTCACCGGCATTGGTTCGGACCAAGTCAACGAGGCAGTTGCGAACCTGATTGGTTTGATCGACAAGGGCGTTGCGGCGGTCCCGACTTTGGTTATTGCAACAGCAGAACTTCCGTGGCTGGCAAGCAAAGATCTTGTGCAGCCCGGCCGGCTTGGCGAAGTCCTGCTGATTCTTCCTCCCGATGCACCGGCCCGCGCCAAGTACCTGCTTGCCGTTTGCGGCGTGGATGAAGACGACGTTGATGCGACCGAGTTGGACTGGGTAGTGCGTCGAACCGACGGTTTTTCATTTGGAGAGCTGTCCGACTTTGTTGCACTTTGCAGAGAGTTCGAAGACACCGACGAAGGCTTTCCGCGTCACGAAACACTGCGTGCGGCACGCGTGGAGTCTCGACCTCAAACATCGGATTGGTTGTCCAGAGCCGGAAACCATGCCTTTGCAGGCGATGTCGATGGCCTTTACGACGACTTGTTGAACTTTCTGCGCTCCCGCGAACGTCACTGACAACGTCGCACACCGGGGAAACCCAACAACTTGTGCGTCAGATTTCTTCGACAGTCTTGTTGGCCACACGCGTTGATTGAATCTCGTCGGCATTCAGCTCGACTGCGCCTGTTCGATCAGCCGATTCAAGATCGAGACGCCATGAAAACGGAATCGGCGCAAGTGCGTCAGCAACCCGCAAGCGACCGACTGCGTCGTCGCCGCGGACACCCAGATAGCCAACTCTTGCTTCGTTTCCGCTGCGACTCATGAGGAAGGGGTCTCCGCCACCATTCACCGATTCGCGCGCCGTCAGGTATGCCTCGCGCAACAGCGCTGCATCACAAAACGACAGGAGTCGAGACGACTCGCCGCGCCAGCGCCCACCGACAAGTTCAGATGCGCGGCCCTGGTCTTGACTTGCAATCTCGTTGGACAACGGACCGGCCGTAACCGTCATGGCAATGGCCATGTCGGTCAGACACAGGTTCAGCCCCTCCCAGTAACGCTGCTTTTCAAACACTGCCAACGCCGAACGAAATGGTCCGGCTGGTGCAAATGCATATGGCTCGGCCGCGCGCATCAAGGCAGCGATGGCCATGTCATAGGCGTTCATCTCGCACAGGTACAACAAGCGCGCGGACTGAAGGTCTGCAAACTCTGGCGCCTGCTGCGGCAGCACTGCACCGCTGATTCCCTGAACGCCAAGGATGATTCCACGTCCGGCGTTCTTCTCACGAGCCCACGCTCCAGCGCCTTCACAAATGTTTCGCACCGACCCATGCAACCGGTGGCTTGCCAGCTTGGCTTCCGACAACAAATCCAAGAAGTGGCCCACCACTCCGCCATATGCGCTGCCTAGGCGGCCAACGCCGCTTTCGCCGATCGGCTCATCAAAGCCACGCATGACAGTTGGACGGTTCTCCTGGCGTTCACGCCACACCCGAGCCTGCGCATAACGCATTGCACCCTGGCTAAAGAACTCCGCGTTCCAAAATTGCATCTCTGGGCGTAATCCTGACTCTGCATTCACGTTGGCTCCCCCGCCGTCGGTTTCCGCGAACCTTACTAGATCGGTTTACTAGATCGGTTTAGGATTACGGGGCAGACGTTCAATCGGCATTGTTTGCGCAGGTGGTAGGGGTTGTCCGTTACGAAATAGCAACAAAACCGTTGCAAACCGACGATTTTGGCATCGGCTTTTGCGCAGGTGGCGCCCCAAATCAGGACTTGAAGAGGAACTCGCGCTCTTCTTCGTCAACCAGTTCGCTGATGTCGTCAAGCAAGGTGGGATTGCCAGCAAGCGTGGGGTCGGCGTCAACGATGTCAAAGGCAGTCTTGCGCGCTGCCTTGATCATCTCGCGACCGTTGCGTCGCAGCGACGCCAGCTTGAGATCGGTGCGGCCCTTTTGACGCGTTCCCATGATGGAACCCGAGCCACGAAGTTCAAGGTCGACCTCTGCCAACTCGAAGCCGTCCGTTGAACCAACAAGGGCTTCGAGCCGTTCGTTTCCGTCGTCAGTCTCGGGCTCGCCAAGCAAGAAGCACCTGGACGCCTTGTCCCCACGTCCAACACGGCCGCGCAACTGGTGAAGCTGGGCAATACCGAATCGCGCAGCGTCCTCAATCACCATGACCGTTGCGTTGGGAACGTCGACGCCGACTTCGACAACCGTTGTCGCCACCAGGACATCGGTTTCGTGGTTACGAAATGCCTCCATGGCAGCTTCCCGTTCAATGGCGGGCATCTGGCCGTGCATCAAACCCAGTCGCAAGCCCGCAAGATCTTGAGCACAAAGCCGTTCGAACTCTGCAACAGCGGACTTGGCCTGCACTCGATCTGACTCGGAAACCAGCGGGCAAACCACATAAGCCTGCTCCCCTCGCCCAACCGCTGCCCTAACAGCCGCCCACGCATTATTGATTTCATCGGGCACAACGGCGCGAGAAGTCTCAATTGGCATACGACCGCGTGGCATTTCGTCAAGCGAACTGACATCAAGGTCGCCGTAGATGGTCATTGCTGCGGTTCGCGGAATAGGCGTGGCCGTCATAACCAACACGTCAGGAATCCCCGACGTCCCTTTCTCGCGCAACGCGGACCGTTGTTCAACGCCAAAGCGGTGCTGTTCGTCAATCACGACAGCACCCAACGAATTGAACGCAACGCCTTCGGTTAACAAAGCATGGGTTCCAACCAAAACGTCAATGGTGCCATTAGCCAAGCCAGCTAAGACTTTCTTTCGTTCTGCTGCTGTTGCGCGTCCGGTTAGCAATGCAACGGCGACCGGGCGGCTTTGCAACAACGAGCCGGGCTCATCAACCGTCAAGCCTTCGCACATTCGTCTGACACTGACAAAGTGTTGCTCGGCAAGCACTTCCGTTGGCGCCATCAACGCACCCTGGTGCCCACCCTCAACCGCGGTCAGCAACATGGCAACGGCCACAACGGTCTTGCCGGAACCGACATCGCCTTGCAATAGGCGGTGCATGGGAATGCTGGTTGCCATGTCGGCTTGAATCTCGTTGATGGTTCGCAACTGCGCGTTTGTCAGGTCGAACGAAAGACCGTGAAGAAACCCTTTAACCAAAGGCGAATCAACAACGTGAGAAATGCCACCGGCTTCTCTTTCAAACGCGCGCTTGCGCAACGCAAGGATTGTCTGCAACCGAAGAAGCTCGTCAAATGCCAAGCGCTTGCGCGCCGCGTAAGCCGCACCAATTGATTCGGGTGCGTGCACGTTGTTGAACGCCCAGGTGCGCGGCATCAAGTCCAACTCGTCACGAACTGCCTCGGTTAGTGGTTCGGCAAACTCGCCGGCTCGCTGAGCAGCCTCGGATGCAAACAGGAAGATGTTCTCGCTGTTGATGTTTGCCTTTGAAGACTGCGGATAGATCGGCACGATCTTGCCCGTGCGGTTGCCAATGAGGTCCACAAGCGGGTTTGTCATCTGCAACTTGTTTCGATACGAGTCGACCTTGCCGAAAAACACGGCTTCTCGTCCGCTAACAAGTTGACGAGTGCGCCACGCCTGGTTGAAAAACGTGACGGTCAGACTCCCACTGTCGTCACTGATCTTTACGTCGACCATCGAGCGCCCATTGCGAGTGCGTCGCGATGCCACTTTCTCAACGCGGGCCAACACCATGGCCTCGCTGCCAGGAAGCAGGTCCGCAATCTGAATCTGCTGACTGCGGTCGATATAGCGCCTTGGGTAAAACGTCAGAAGATCGAGAATGTTGTCGACACCGAGCACCCCGAGTGCCTCTTTCGCCTTTGCGCCGACGCCACTCAACTCTCCAACGTCTCGCGCAGTCAGCGCCGAAAGCAAACGAGCCACCAGCTGGTTACTCCAACCCCAACAAGTAGGCGTGAAGCGGTTGGCCACCTTGGTGAACCTGCACTTCCAGGTCCGGGTGGTTCTCACTTAGCCACTCGCCAATGCGTGACGTGTCTTCGCCCTTAGCGTCGACGCCGAGACAAAGCGTTGCAATCTCGTGTTCGTCGTTAACAAACTTCTCGAACCACTGCGTAGAGGCGCTCACGACATCTTGTGCAACTACCGCAATTCCTCCGGGCCCCAACGCCAACCAGTCGCCCTTTTTGATCTTTTGAGTTTCCAACTCGGCGTCGCGAACCGCTTGGGTGACCTCGCCACCGATAACGGTCTCGATTGCATCGCTAATTGAATCGACATTCGTTTCGGCATCGACACCTGGCGCAAAGGCAACCATTGCCGCCAAACCCTCAACCGGATTGCGCGTTGCAACCACACGAACGGTCTTTTCGGTAAGCCCGTCAACCTGGCGCGCTGCAGGTGTCACGTTGGTGTTGTTAGACACAATCAAGACTTCATTTGTCTTGCATGCATTAACCGCGTTGAGCATTTCTTCGACCGATGGGTTCATGGACTGACCACCGGCGACAATTCGAGACGCACCAAGCGAACGGAACAACGTGGCCAAGCCCTTGCCGCTCACGACCACTACCGACGACGTGACGGCGTTGGCAACGTCGTCGCTGATGTCGTCATCGACGTCGTTGTCCGACTCGTTCTTACTGGAGGCGTTCTTGTTTGACGCGGCGCCGCCGTGAACCTGCTCCATTAGGTCAGTTACGCGAATGTCGCGCGGACGTCCGTAATCGAGGGCGACTTCGATGGTTGGCCCAATCTCATCGGCATGTATGTGGCAGTTCAACAGACCGCCGCCGCCAACAACGACAATCGAGTCGCCGACGTTTCCCCACTTGTTGCGAAACTCGTCGATCTTGGAATCGTTTACGTCTTCAAGCAGAAACATCACTTCGTAACGCAGGTCGCCAATGTCTTCGCCGTGGGCTTCGTCGATTGCATCGCCGGCATTGGCTGACAACGCCTCAAGGTTGGCCGAGCCCATTTCGGCCGCGGGAATGGGCTCGCCGCTAACAACAAAGCGCAAAGCGTCAATCAACAACAAGAACCCGCTGCCGCCCGCGTCGACAACACCTGCCGCTTTCAGCTGCGGCAACAACTCTGGGGTGCGCGCCAGCGCTTCGGCGGAAGCTTCACGAACGTGCTCAAGCTGATCTTTCAGTTTGCTGCCCTCGTCGGCGGACTTTCGCGCCGCTGTTGCAGCAGCCGTCAAAACGGTCAGGATGGTGCCTTCGACGGGCTTCAAAACGGACTCGTACGCGCCTTTCCGTGCGCGTTCAAATGCCTCGGCCACATCGTGTGGGTCAAGGAATTTTTTTTCCTTGACGGACTCAGCAACACCGCGCAAGGCCTGAGCAAGGATGGCGCCCGAGTTCCCGCGCGCACCCATGACAGCGCCTCGAGAAATGGCCGTGGCAATCGACGACATGTCGTCTTTGGCTGCGGACTTGAGCTCCTTGGCCACAGAAGAAATAGTCAGGCTCATGTTTGTTCCCGTGTCGCCGTCTGGCACCGGATAGACGTTCAACGCGTCAATGCCTTTCCTTCGATCCTTGAGGATCTCGGCGTACTGCGACAAAGTGTCCGCCAGTTGCGACGCCCTCAAAGTCTCGGAAACCGACTGGGACTTGGAGCCATTCATAGAGCGGCATGCTAACGTCTCCCAGTTCCCGATCCTCAAAGGTTTAGACATGGCTTCAGTTTGTGAGATGTGCGGCAAAGGCCCGTCTTGGGGCATGAGCGTCAGCCACTCCCACCGTCGCACCAAGCGTCGCTGGAACCCCAACATCCAAAGAATTCGCGCAATGGTTAAGGGCTCGCCCAAGCGGGTCAACGTCTGCACGTCGTGCATTAAGTCTGGACGGGTAGAAAAGCCCGTTGCCAAGGCTCGCGCCTAAGCGCTGCCTTGCTTCCATTCTGCTGAACCAACAGTTGGCGTCCCGTGACCGGAACAGTCAAGACATTTGATCCGATTAACGGGTTCGGCAGTTTGGTTCGCCAAACAGACCTTCAAGAGTTTGATTTCGCCCGAGACGCCTTTGAGCTCTCGGGCTTTCGCTTTTTACGACAAGGCCAGACGCTGTCCTTCGACTTGAACGAGGACGACAAGGCAATCAACCTTCGCTTTGGCTCCGAGGGCGATATGAAAACGCCCGAACACGCACCGCCGGGACTCGTCGCTGACTAAGTCAGCGACACGAATCCGCTGACCGCGCTAGAGCCGGTCAAGAAGCTGGCGCTTCTTTGCTGCGAATTCCTCATCGGTGAGAATGCCGCGACGACGCAACTGGTCAAGCTCTTCAATCTGAGCCGGGATTCCCTGTTCAGCGAAGCCAGACCGCGAGCCGTTTGGGCCTCCATTGCGCGGGCCGCCGTCTTGCGGCCTGCCGTCTCTACCTTGTTCGCGTCCCCCGCGACCATCGCGACCGTCACGACCACCTCCGCCATCGCGATCCTCGCGACTCTCGCGACCGCGCCTGTTGCCCGTTTGGCGACCCGGCCGCCCGCCAAAGCCAGACCCGCCACGACGATGACCGTCGCTGTGATGGGAAGTCAGCGAATTACCAGTGCGGTCTTCTTCGGCGTCGATTTCAATCTCGTGGTAGATGATGTTCTGAATGCGCGCCGGGTTGGCGACGTCAGAGAAGTACTGCTGACCGTTTTCACCGGCCGACTCAATCATCAAGTCGCCCACGTTGAGAATTCGTTCCTTGATTGACTGCTTGTAAGAAATGTTCATCACGCGGTCAAGGGGAATCTCGGTTCCGGCCTTGCCAATGACCCCAACCCTCGTGATGATTCGATCGTTCGTCACCACAAACTGGGTTGTTTGCCACTGCAGGAACTGGACAAAACCCACAAAAAGTGAAGCAATCAAGATGATTACGCCAGCCCACCAAAACATGGGAACCAAGACCGTGATTGCTATAAAGCCGAGGAAGCACGCAGTAATTAGCGCGAGGCTTCCCAGCATGTACGTCCAGTGGGGACGGCAGTCGAGAACAACTTCTTCATTTTCGCGGAGCATGTCGTCGGCAAAGGTCACGCCCAAAGCGTAACTGACAAGGCCAAACTCGCCGCGCTTCGAATTGAAGGTTGGCGCCTAGGCCAGCTTGCCCGCGATCGTGCCCGCCGAACGCAAGGCCGTTCCGTCGGCACCGGCGCTGGACATGACATAGGTCGGGACCTTGAAGGCCTCTTGAATCATCGAATCGAGCAGTTCGGCAAAGTCGATTCCAGACTCTGCAAACAAGTGCTTGGACAGCGAGCCCGGAATGGTGTTGATCTCATTTACAAAGACCTCATTGCCTGACAACAAGAAGTCGATCCGCTGCACGCCACGAACCCCGAACAGATTGGCTACTGCACCGGCCAAGGTGTGAACGGTTTGTGACGTCAGCTCGTCGAGGTTTGCCGGAAGTTCGCGCGGCGCGCTCACCATTCCTTCGCCGCCGACGTACTTGTCTGCATAGCCAAGAATCGTGTTGCTGGTTGACGAAGTTCGTAACGGCTTTTCAATTGCCGACATGTCAAGCGAGGGAAACATGCGAACCGCAACATTCAGGTCGACGGCGTCGGCGCGGTACGGCTCGATCACTGCACCGAGTCGCAAGTGGGGCGACGACTTCGCAAGCGCCTTGGCCGTGTCGATGGAGTCAACAATCTCGATGCCGATCGATGAGCCCCCAAAGCGCGGCTTAACAATGTACGGCGCCTCGAAATCGACAAAGTTGACGTGATCGTCAAGCAGGACTCGCGGCAATGCCGGCAAGCCTGCGCTTGCCATGGCCGCACCGAACGCGTACTTGTCCATTCCCAAAGCAGCCGATGTGCAACCTGGACCCGTGTATGCAATACCCGCCAGGTCGAGCGCGCCTTGCAGTTGACCGGTCTCACCGGGGCCACCATGACAAGCAATCAACACAACATCTGGACGGTACGTCTTGGGCTTAGCGAACGGACCGCCGCCGCCGGTTCTAAAACCGCCATCACTGTTAACTACGAACTCAAGTTTTTCGGCCTTCCCGGGAACACCGTTTGCAAAATCGCTGGCTTCAAGTGAAGGCGAAACCCGAAACCATTCATTGGTTTTGGACCAGTAGAGAGCGGTGGCGTCGTGACGCTTGGCAACTTCACGCACGGCTTGCAACCCGGTCAACACACTCACGTCGTGTTCTGGTGATGGACCGCCAAAGACAACGGCGACTTTGCTCACAAATGGCTCCTATTCAGATTCTTAATGCAATGCAGATATTGAAAGGCGTTGATTCACGGAAAGTGATCTGGCAAGTCGTTGACGTATGCCACAACATCGCCTTCATGGGTGTTCTTGCGCACCCACGCTACGGCCTCGGTTAGCGAATCAACGGCAATTATCGACGCACCGGCATCGCGGGCGCCGTCTTTCAGCGCCCGGCGATTCGTCTTGCCAACCACAATCAGCTCGGTGACGACTGCTGCAGAATTGCGTGCAAACGCATAGTTCTCACGGTCTTGGCGCGGACCAAGTTCAACCATGCCAGGCGTGACCAACACGCGCCGCTGTCCGCCGATGTGATCAATCAGATCAATCACGCGCTGAACACTTGCCGGGTTCGCATTGAACGTGTCGTCAATCACCGTTTGGCCGTTGGAACCCTTTTGCACTTCTCCCCTGTGCGGAACAAGCGGCAAGCTGGATAACCCAGTTGCAATCTGTTCAACGCTGAGGCCGAGTTCAAAACCAACAGCCATCGAAACAGCAACACTCGATGCAATGGCATCGCTTTCACCCGCATCGAAAAGCTGTTGACCACCGGCAAACACTTCGAGGCCGGCATTGGTTGGACGCACGCAAACATCGGCCTCGACATCGCGCGTGGAACAACGCCAAACCTTCTTGCCGTCTGCTGCAAGGTCGTCGGCAACAGCCGCAAGCCGTTCATCGTCAACATTGATTACGCAGACCTCGGCGTTGACAAAGATTTCCGACTTGGCCTTGATGATCGCTTCCTCGGTCCTGAAACGCTCCAGGTGAACCGGGCCAACTGCTGTGAGGACTGCAATTCGAGGCGGGCAGAACTCGCACAATTCCTTGATCTCGCCTTTGCCATACGTGCCCATTTCGGCAATAAAGACATCGGTTCCCGGCGTGAGGTTTTCGTTGATCGCGCGGCTCAACCCAGCGCGGTTGTTGAAACTCGCCGGCGTGGCCACGACCGTAAAGGACTGCGACAACATCGCATTCACGTAGTTCTTGGTTGTCGTCTTTCCGTACGAGCCAGTGATTGCAACGACCGTCGGGTTGACATTTTTGAGACGCGACGATGCGGATTCCACGAATGGTCGAAGCCGCCTTGCCTCCAACGGTGCCAACGCAAGCAGGGCCACATCGATGACCGTCGGCGCAAGTAACGCCACGAGGACCAACCCAAACCAGGCACCTTGCCAGCCATCGATGCCCGTCAACAGTCCAACCGTCGCCAGCTGCAAGACAACTGTCACCAACACAACCATTCGCATGCGTTTTGTAATCGCCAGCTTGGAAGTGCGACCCCGAATGCCTAGCCCGATCGGCCCCACACACAACACGACCGCTGCAATAACACTCAGGTCTGGCACGACAGACGCGCAAACAAAAGCCACCATCACCAACATGGCCAGCAAACGGTTGAGCATGCCGGACCCCCACCACCAACGGCCCGCGAACCGCGAAGCAGAACCCGCGATGTAGTGCTCGCGCTGCGCAACACGGAACCATCGCAGGTCGCTCAGCACGACAGCGACAAGACCAACAATGACCATCACAGCGTTCGTCACAGAGAGTCTTCCCTTAATGCCTGTGCGATTGCATCGGTCAGTGGTTGTGGTGCGTTGATCGCAAACCAGTGATCCGCGCCATCAACCATGACGACGTTGACTGGAGCGTCAACCAACGACTGAACCTCTTCAACAATCCAGGGAGGCGCAGCCGTGTCGTTGGAACCCCACACCATGTAGACGGGAACGCGAAGGTTCTGGAGCTGGGTTTCATAAGTTTCGTTGACCACGCGCACCAAGATGTCGCGCATGACCCCCGAAGCTGCCCGATAGTCGGCACTTCCATTGTTGCGTCGAACCTGCTCCATGCGGGCGTCGGAAACCAATCCCTTGCGCGCTGCCCATTTCATTAAGCGAAAGCCCGCCGGAGCCTTGGTTTGTGTTGCTCGGCGCAAGAGCGGAGCTCCCGTAAGGACAAGTGCGCGAATCTTCTCCGGGTGTCGCTCACCAAGGTGCACAGCAACCCGACCGCCGAATGAGTAGCCGACGACTACAGCTTTGTGATTGAACTCGTCGAGCACTGGTTCAACGGCATCTGCGTACTCGCTTGCTCCCCATGCCTCGCCGGGCATGACGCTTGCACCGAAACCAGGAAGATCGAGCGAGATTGCATCAAAGCCACCGCACGACGGTTTCATCTGCGCGGCATTCCCCGACCAACCGTGCAACGCCAATACCGAAGCGTCGTTACTACCCCACCTCTGCCCGAAAAGCGTTCCGTTCGCAAAGGCAGTGAGCATCGGAAAACCCTAACCGTCAGACCTACTTTCACGCGGTGTTTCGCTGCAGCAAGTTCTGTTGATTTTTCACGTGAGGCTCGACGCACAACACTTCTTCCAAGCGTGCAACATCTGCATCTGCACACCAGTGCGCAAGGTGCGTTAACAGACGTAAATAGACGTCAGAACACGGAAAGTCGCCAACATTCGCGCTGAAAACGACATATTTCCGGCGAATTACCACTTATTGCTGTTTTTGACTAGCCACTTTGTGTGAAAACGGTTACAATTCCGCTCGCCATGTTCTGGATGTCAATAGAAGTCTTCAACGGTCCATACGCAGCCGCGCTTTGGGCAGACACTCAAGCCGATGCTCTTGTCGAGTCAGCACTTACTGCTGGTGCAATTGACTGGGACTTCAAGCCAACAGCTTGGGGCGTTGCGTTCGAAGTCGCATTCCCATCAGAAGCAGCATGGGAGGCATACCGCCTAAGCGACGCTTTCCAAAACGCAATGGCTACCGCACCAGAACCACAGAACGGCATCTTGATCTACCGCGGCCGCAGCCTTGATGGCGGCGACGGAAAGCCTCGCAAGAACAAGCCAAAGTCCGGCGCTGGCGCCAACGCATTGGAACTTCCAGTCTTCGATGACCCGTTCCGCGTTCTTCCCGCGTTTTACACAGACATGCCGGTCGACCTTCGCCCGCTGGTTTCAACCAACTAGCAAGCGGCCGACAATCGCAGAATCCTTGAAAGGCTCCCTCGGGGGCCTTTTTGTTTCTCGATCTGAACAGATTCACCAACAACACAACTACCGTGACAACCATGGCCCAAGACGATCTGTTCGCGGCCGCGGCCGAACAACACCTTTCACAGCGCGCCCCACTTGCCGAGCGCATGCGTCCACAGCGCCTCGACGACATCGTGGGTCAAAAGCATCTACTTGGTCCCAAAGGTGCGCTGCGGGCGCTCATCACTACCGACAAACTTGGCTCAATCATCCTTTGGGGTCCGCCGGGCACCGGCAAGACAACCCTTGCGCGTGTGATCGCTGGCGAAACCAAGCGGCGTTTCGTTTCCCTCTCGGCCGTGACGGCGGGCGTCAAAGATGTGCGTCAAACCGCGATCGAAGCCAAGGACCGTCTTGGACAGCACTCGCAAGGGACAATTCTGTTTCTGGACGAGGTGCACAGGTTCAACAAATCACAACAAGACGCACTGCTGCCCTCGGTTGAAGACGGAACGCTCACACTCATCGGGGCAACCACAGAGAATCCGTTTTTCGAAGTCAATCCCCCGCTACTGAGTCGATCGACGTTGTTTCGACTGCAGTCCATTGAGCGCGACGACCTTGCGGAGCTTGCCAAGCGTGCGGCTGACTTTGAACACATCGATGTCACCGACGATGCCCTTGACCAACTAGTCGACTCCGCAGGTGGTGACGGCCGGTCGATGCTGACAACGTTCGAAGTGGCGGCCGCGCTCGCAAAGGCACGCAATGTAAGCAGTGTCGAACTGCAAGACATAACGCAAGCAGCAAGCCATCGCGCAACGCGATACGGCAAAGATGAGCACTATGACGTCATCAGCGCATTTATCAAAAGCATTCGTGGGTCAGACCCCGATGCCGCGCTCTTTTGGCTTGCCCGGATGATCGAAGCCGGAGAGGACGCCCGATTCATCGCGCGACGGTTGGTCGTCGCAGCAAGCGAAGACATTGGCATGGCCGACCCGCGTTCTTTGATGATCGCGACATCGGCCGCCAGCGCCGTCGAGTTTGTCGGTCTGCCTGAAGCCGGACTCAACTTGGCCCAAGCTGTCGTGCACCTCTCGCTTGCGCCCAAGTCGAACCACTGCGCTGAGGCGTTTTGGGCGGCGCAAGAAGCAGCCAAGGCGCACTTTGACCAACCGGTTCCCGCGCACCTACGCGACTCGCATTACAAGGGCGCGCAGACCTTGGGCCACGGCAATGATTACGTGTATCCGCACAGCAATCCCGATGGCGCCAAAAACCAAACTTATTTGCCAGACAAGCTTGTCGGCACGCGGTTCCTCAATACTCCTGGGGCCTAGGTCGACCTAAATGCCGATGCAGCGATCATCGTTTTCTTGCCGTTGAGTAACTCGCGACGCCCGCAATTCGTTTTGCTGCTCCGCAACGTCCACCAAGTACGGGCCAGCAGCCTCACCCAACATGACCGCAGACAAGTGACTGCTGGTTGTTGAGTGATGGGCAATGTTGTCGCGCACGAAGCGCATCGCCGCTGCACCGTGATGCGTAACCATGCGGCCGACGGCTCCGGACACGACGTTGTGTCGTGTGGCCAGCCCCACATACACGAGCGTCCAAAAGTAATAGGTGTCGCCCGCCGGGTCATTTGTGCCAGCAACCATCTGGTTGTCAAACGGCGCAAAACACCTGCTGTAGCGCTGAGGATCTGCCGGGACGTAACCAATGTTTGGGTAGGCACGCGTGTCACCGCCGCGTGCGGCAAAACGACTTGCCGCCCAGCAAAGGTTTGCAGCCCCAGCCAGGCTTCCGCCGCTCAGCCTCAGCGCAACATCAAGCTGCCTTGGTAGCGGCGCCACCCCTCGACCGTCAGCCATTTTCGACAAGAATTCTTGAACATGTTGCTCGGGAGGAAACACCGTCGCGGGGATCGGCATCTGGTGGTTGTCGACAAAATCGACCACTGCGCCCACCACCTCGAGCGTGTTCGGGACCAGTTCGGGCCGCCAATAACAAGCCGCATTTAAGGAGACGGGCTTTGGTTGGCGAAGAATCACTTCGCCAAGTTCGCCGAGTATTAAGTCGGTCGTGTTTCTCGGCGACTCAAGTTGGGCGCTCTTGGCAACTTCTCGGTATTCGGTGCCCAAGCAGAATGTGGGCTGCTTGGTGTTTGCCCGGGTAACCGACCAAATGCCTCCTGCTGCAAACAACGCAGAGCTGGCAGCTCGCCCAGGGCCTCTCAATGGACGGTTTGAGCGATTTGGCTGATTCATGGGACCGCATAATATGGACCCCGCACTTGGCGGCCAAACCCGCTACCCCCACTCAGTAGGACCCATGTCACTCTTTTCTCGAGCACGCACACCTTCAACCCCACGCACCAGAGGAACTATTGACAACTTAAAACCGCTGATCCTCGTGTGCGAGCATCAACGGAACGCTGCCGAAGTGGAACTAACCAGCAACGTCGAGCCTGCATTCGATCCCAATGAAATTGCCTACCTTGCAGAAGCCATCGGCACGGAACCCGCAGCGTGGCTACAGCACACATCCCTTGGCGTTTGGGCAACACAAGTCGCAGCAGAACGAGTAACGGCGGCAACCACAGTCCCAGCCAACGATGCCATGGCACAAGTGCGGAGGCAATCCGAACTGCTCTTCAACTATGTCACCGCACAGTTTGTGATCAAGTTCACAGAACAAGTTGCAGAACAAATTGCAGAGGGCGTAACAGGGTCACAGCAACCCGACTTACGAGCCGCCATGCATCCTTCGCTAGAGGCCATGAACGCAGTGAGAAATCAAGCGCGCGGCGGGGAAGCCAACCGATACGGACAGCTGGCAAGAGACATGTTCCACGTGGTTAAGAAATCAATCGCTTACGAGATGAACCGCAATCCCGCAAACATTGGCATTGACGAAGCGGCCGTGGTCGTTACGCTTGCGAAAACCCAACACGATCTCACCCTTCGACCAACGCAACACATAGGACGTTAAGCAGCGAGCCGCTTCACATGGAGAGCTCAGCTCACTGAAACGTCGACGATGACGGGCGCGTGGTCTGAGGGACCTTCGCCTTTTCGCGCATTGCGGTCCATCAACGCAAACTCCACGCGACTAGCAACGTCTTGCGTTGCAAACGCCAAGTCGATACGCATGCCTTTGTGCTTGTGAAACATGCCTGCGCGATAGTCCCACCACGTGTACAGCCGGTCTTGTGGCCACTGCTCGCGAAACACATCGCGCAGCCCCATCTCTTCTAGCTGACGAACGCCTAAACGCTCGGCCGACGTCACGTGAGTGGAGTCACGAAACGCCTTTATGTCATAGACATCGTTGTCCTGCGGTGCGACGTTGAAGTCACCAAGGACAATCGCTGGCTGCCCGGCTTCGACGGCCGTCCGCTTCATGAATGAGCCGAGACGTTCAAGCCATTGCAGTTTCCATCGATACATCTCGTGTTCGGGGTCTCGGCCGTTCGGAACGTAAACACTCGTCACCTGCACGCCGCCACAATTCGCCGTGATAGCGCGTGTTTCGGACGGTTCATCGTCAACACCGTCGTCAAACCCGGTTACGACATCTTTGATGCCGACCTTGCTGAGAATTGCAACGCCGTTCCACCGACCCGAACCGTGGTGCGCCCACTCATATCCAAGCGACTCGATTTCGAGACCCGGAAACGTTTCGTCCTTCAACTTGGTCTCTTGCAAACACAACACGTCAGGCTGCACGGAATCGACCCATTCGGTCACGCGACCTAGTCGTGCCTTGAGTGAGTTGACATTCCAGGTTGCAATCCTCATGGGATTACCAAACCCCAAACGTGCGGTCCATCAAGTCCTTGTGCTCAAGTGTGTGCATCGCCATGGTTCCGGCTGCCGGGCTTCCAGAGCCCGCACGCGCCACAACGCGAAGCTGCACCTTGTCTGGCAACTGGCTTGGCAGACGGTCAAGCACATATCGCCAAGCCCCCATGTTTTCGGGCTCTTCCTGCAGCCAAACAATTTCACGACACTCGGGGCTCTTTTCCAGAACCTTGGCAATTGCGTCCTTCGGCCAGGGATAAAGCTGCTCAACACGAATCACGCTGGCACTTGCACCAGTCTCTTGTTGACGCGACATTGCGTCGTAAGCAACCTTGCCGCTTGCAAACACGATTCGCTCGACGGGGTGTGCAACCTCGTCAGTGATGACCGGCTTGAACGAGCCCGACGTCAGCTCGTCAATGTGTGAACGCGAGAGCTTGGATCGCAACAAGAACTTCGGTGACATTACGACCAACGGAAGTTGGCAGTCGGCGTGAACCTGTCGACGCAACACATGGAAGAACTGCGCAGCAGTGGTGACGTTGACAATTCTCATGTTGTCGTTGGCTGCCAGCTCTAAGAATCGCTCCAACCGCGCAGAGCTGTGCTCTGGGCCCTGACCCTCGTAACCGTGAGGCAACAACATGATCAGGTTGGAGAACTGATTCCACTTGTCTTTTGCGGCCGCAACAAACTGGTCAATGACAATCTGAGCGCCGTTTGCAAAATCACCAAACTGGGCTTCCCAGGCAGTAAATGCGTTGGGGCGTGCAACCGAGTAGCCGTACTCAAAGCCAAGTGCCGCGTATTCACTCAACAAGGAGTCATACAACGACAGGCGCCCAAGCTCGTGACCGCGCTTCTTGCCTTCCTCACTGGCCAATTCGGCCAGTGGAACATGTTCGGAACCAAATGTGTAGTCAACCAACGCGCCATGACGGTGACTGAACGTTCCGCGTCGGCTGTCTTGACCCGCAAGACGCACGTCGACACCTTCCAGCAACAACGAGCCCATTGCCATGGCCTCGCCAAGCGCCCAGTCGACTTCGCCGTCTTCATAGGACTTTGCGCGAGTCTGAAGTTGCTTCAGCAGTTTGGGGTGCGGCGTAAAACCATCTGGGATCTCGTGGACGGCCTTGGCAATCAGGTCAAGTTCCGAACGAGCAACACCGGTTTCTGGAATGGAGTCAATGTCGCGCTCGGCCGGAGGCGCCGTAAGTGCGGTGACCTTTGGTGGAGCAGCAGAACGCGTTTCGTCCAACGCGGTCTGAAGGTGTTTTGAGAAACCCTCAAGCGCTTGTTCTGCTTCTTCCATGGTGAGATCGCCGCGACTGATGAGCGTCTCGGTAAACAACTTCCGCACGCTGCGTCGGGTCTCGATGCGCTCGTACATTTTTGGTTGGGTGTAGCTGGGCTCGTCGCCTTCGTTGTGTCCATAGCGGCGGTAACAAACCATGTCGATGACAACGTCTTTGTGGAACCGCTGGCGATAATCGAACGCCAGGCGCGCCACACGCACACAGCTTTCCGGGTCGTCGCCGTTGACGTGGAAGATTGGCGCTTGCACCATTTTGGCAACGTCGGTTGCGTAAACACTTGAACGCGCGGAGTCGGGGTTTGTGGTGAAGCCGACTTGGTTGTTGATGACCAAGTGGACGGCACCGCCAATTGCGTAACCTTTCAACGCCGACAGGTGCAGCGTCTCTGCAACCACACCTTGGCCGGCAAACGCCGCGTCGCCGTGCAGCAACAAAGGCAAAACGGGATAGTGCTGATCTGGCAAGGCGCGGCTGAGCACATCTTGCTTTGCGCGCGCCATACCAATGACGACAGGGTTAACGGCCTCGAGGTGCGACGGGTTGGATGAAAGCGACAGCTCCAAATGTGCGCCGGAGCGTGCGACATACGTCGAGGAATAACCCTTGTGGTACTTAACGTCACCCGAACCCTGCGGAGTATTGGGATCAACGTTTCCTTCGAATTCGTTGAACAAGTCCTTGTACTTCTTGCCCAAAACGTTGATCAACACGTTGAGGCGTCCACGGTGCGTCATGCCCATGACGGTTTCGCGAAGGCCTGCGTCAGCGGCTGCTTCAAGAATGACATCCAACATTGGAATGACGGACTCTGCACCTTCCAGGCCAAAACGCTTCTGACCCGTGTACTTGGTGTGCAAGAACTTTTCGAACGCCTCAGCTGCGTTCAAACGGCTAAGCACCCAGTGTTGTTCTTCGGAACTGAGTTCGACCTTGTTGCCTTCTACGCGTTCCTGAATCCACGCCTTTTCGTCGGGATTCTGAATGTGCATGTACTCAACGCCAATTTGGCGACAGTAGGCATCGCGCAAGACGCCCATGATCGCGCCAAGAGTCATGGTGTTCTGACCGGCAATTCCGCCCGTGTAGAACTCGCGATCGTTGTCCCAAATGCTTAAGTCGTATGTATTGGGGTCAAGTTCGGGGTGAGTGTGTGGCGGCGCCATGCCCAACGGGTCAAGGTCTGCAATCAAGTGACCGCGCACGCGGAACATGTTGATGAGCTTCCACACGGCGTACTGCTTTTGCACCCGTGCTTGTTCGGAGTCCATTGGATTGGTGTCTTTGTGCCAACGCGCGGGCTCATATGGAACGTCGAGGGACTTAAAGATGTTGTCGTAAAACGAATCTGCACCCGTCAGCAGTTGGTGAATTCGCTGCAGGAAGATGCCCGACTCTGCACCCTGAATAATGCGGTGGTCGTAGGTTGAAGTAATCGAGACAACCTTTGACACACCAATGTTGGCAAGTGCGCGCGGGTCTGCTGCTTGATACTCCGCCGGATAATCAATTGCTCCAACTCCGACGATGACACCTTGACCCGGCATCAAACGTGGCACCGAGTGAACCGTGCCGATCGTGCCCGGGTTAGTCAGAGTGACAGTCACACCGCTGAAGTCGTCCGGCACAATCTTGTTGGTCTTGATCTTGCGGATGATCTCGTCGTAAGCAGACCAAAACGCCTTGAAGTCAAAGGTGTCAGCGCGCTTGATGCATGGGACCAGCAACGAACGCGTGCCGTCCTTCTTTTCAACATCGACAGCCAAGCCCAGTCCAACATGGGCCGGGTGAACCAAGGTGGGCTTTCCGTCAACCTCTGCGTAGTAGTTGGCCATGTTTGGAACGGTTCGCAGGGCTTCAACAACGGCAAAGCCGATGATGTGAGTAAAAGAGATCTTTCCGTTACGCGTGCGGCGCAGGTGGTTGTTGATGATGGAGCGGTTGACTTCTAACAACTTGGCCGGAACGTGGCGAACACTTGTGGCCGTTGGCACGCCAAGGCTCTTCTCCATGTTCTCGACTATGCGAGCGCCAACACCGCGCAGCGGCTTGGTCTCGGCCTCGCCCAGATCTGGCGTCGGCGCGGGTTGGGCGTCGGGCTTCGCGGCAATTGCGGGGGCTGGTGTGGCAGGTGCCCCCTGCGATGCCGCGCTCGGCGTCGGTGCCTTGACTGGCCCAGTCGGCGCCACAACCTTGCCACCGACCTGAGGAGCAGGTGTCGCGGCAACCGGCGCTGCCTGGCTGCCGTTTTGCCCGGAACCCTCGCGCAATGACTCGCGCGGAGAGCTGGGGGTTCTGAAATTGTCGGCGAAAAAATCGCGCCATCCCGCACTCACCGAGTCGGGATTTTCCTTGTACTGCTCGTACATCTCTTCTACGAGCCAGTCGTTGGGACCAAATGTCTGTTTTTCATCTGCCACGATCCGCATGCTACCGACCTCAGCCGCCCATGAAGGTCCGCTTACAAACTCGATTCAGTTGGCACGAAACTGCAACCTCGATTCACGGAGAAAGACAGGCCACCGGTGCTATTCATTGAGGCAACGACTGCGCAGCTTCTAGTGGGGCTGCCCGCAAACAATTCTGATTGGACAGGTTCTATTCCAATGATCCCCACCAAAAACCCGAAGCTGTTTTACTCGTCAATCTTTCCGGAGAATGTCGCGGCGGAACAGGCAAGACGTGCCGCCGAGATGCGCAGCGCCACCCAAACCTTCAAGGC
>JBDIBA010000020.1:0-35703 GCA_039812705.1 Acidimicrobiia bacterium | reverse complement strand
AGTGCGCCCCCTGGGATTCGAACCCAGAACCTGCGGATTAAGAGTCCGTTGCTCTGCCGTTGAGCTAGAGGCGCGCCCGGGGAACTGTAGCAAGCCTGTCGGCACCAATGGGTGCGATGCGATCTACCGTGGCGCATGCTGAAAAACGAGGAACTGATCGAGGTGGCGGTCTCGGCACTCAAACCGAAGTGGGTCGATGGTCGCTTGTTCGGCAATGTCGCAGCAGCCCTACTGACCCGGTCCGGGTCCGTCTATACGGGCGTCTGCATAGATACTCGTTGCGGCCTTGGGTTCTGCGCTGAGCACAGCGCAATTGCTGCGATGGTCACGGCTGGCGAATACGAAATCGCCGCGATTGTGGCCGTGTGGCGCAACGACGACGTGGTCGAGCGTCCTGTCTATGTGGTCTCGCCTTGTGGACGCTGCCGGGAATTTATCTGCGCAGTTGATGAATCAAACATCGACACCCAAGTCTTGGTGAGCACGCAGGCTGCGGTCCCTCTACGAGACCTTCTTCCAAAAAACGACTGGCCAACTGACGCGACCACCGAGCCGATCCTGATTCGCTAGCTCGCCCTTCTGCGAAGAGGATCGGGCGTGCGGTTGTCCAAAACTGTTACGTAAATGTCGTGAAATGACCGCGAAAACCGCGAAATCACGACCTTTTGGTAACAGTTTTGGAGTGCGCAGGCGCCCGGCAGGCGTCCAGGCGCGCCAGCGGCGCGGCGGCGCGCAGCTGAAGTGCCTCAGGCAGGATTCGAACCTGCGACCTGCGGATTAGAAGTCCGTCGCTCTATCCAGCTGAGCTACTGAGGCAAGGAGCCACACAGTAACCGCCAACACGGCAAACCCGCGGTCGAGGCGAGGCCCGCCATGGCAAACGAATGATCAAACTTCGCCGAATTGGCGATCGCCCGCATCGCCAAGACCAGGAACGATGAACGCGTCATCATTGAGCCGCTCGTCCACGCTCGCAGTAAACAGGCGAATGTCGCCAAACAAGTCGCAAACGCGGTGCACACCTTCGGGTGCGGCAAGCGCGCAAACAACAGTCACGTCATCAGCGTTGCGTTTGCGAAGCGCTTCAAGGCAGGCGATCAAAGAGCCACCAGTTGCAAGCATCGGGTCAAGAACAATGGTTGTGATGCCCGACATCGATTCGGGCAGCGACTCCAAATAGAGACGCGGCAAGTGGGTTTCTTCGTCGCGAGCCATTCCCATGAAGCCGACATTGCAAGAGGGGAGAAGGCGCTCGGCACTCTCCAACATGCCGAGGCCGGCGCGGAGAATCGGCACAAGCGTGATCGGCTTTGCGACGGTGATTGATCGTGCGGACGAAACAGGAGTGTTGATCAGATGTACTTCGGTCTCAAGTTCGCGGGTCGCTTCGTAAACAAGAAAAGTGGTTAGCTCGCTCAATGCGCGGCGAAACTCAGCGTTCGACGTTCGCTTGTCTCGCATGGTGCTCAATGCAGCAGCTGCCAGGGGATGTTCAACAACGCGCAAGGTTTCGGACATGTCGCGATCCTTTCAGAGCCGGACGTTCTCAGCCAGTTGTCTCTGCTTGTGCCACACTATGGACCTCTTGGTGGCCGTAGCTCAGCTGGTTAGAGCGCCGGGTTGTGATCCCGGAGGTCGGGGGTTCGAGCCCCCTCGGTCACCCCACTTTTTGCTCCCGTCGGCCAACTCAATGTGTTGTGCCGATGTCTTGGCCTTGTGAATAGGCGGCGATTGCGTCGCGCGCCTCGGTTGTCAGGCCGGGCATATTCCGATACGTAGGTTTTGCGAGCAGCGCAAACACATCGTCGGTGGTTGGCCACGCGCGGTGAGTGCCAGGTGTCGGATGCAGGTAGGGCTCTCGGATTTGAGCCGCAACATCGCCCATTTCACGCCCCAAGCCAAGTCGGTGAAATTCACGCACCAAGCGGAGCCGCTGTTTGGAGGTAGCTCAGTGTTGAGTTGAGGTCATAGCGCAGGTTGCCGGCAATTGGGTCGTTGCTGTCAAATGTCTTGATGATCGGCACGCATCCAACTGTGGGGAGTGTTCGCCGGGTAGTCAAATGCGTCGACAATCCGCCCGACGTGGGTAAAAGCCCTGTGATCGCAGCGCTCCAATTTCGGGCCAGACTGAGCAGATGGCCCTGTCAAAAATCAAAGCAGTATCGACGAAGCCATCTGGTCGAATTGCCCAACTGCGTCGAGATCGAAAACGCAAGCGCACGCAATTCACCCACGAGGTGCAGCGTCGCATTGTCCAGCCGCGCAACGGCAAGAGAGTGGTGGCGACCGACGACACCGTCGTCCCTGTTAGTGAACCTCGTCACATCCAGGCGACCGAAAAGCCTAAGGCTCTGAGTGTGGTTCGCAAGGATCCTCGCGTGCCCGGGATGGTTGGTGCCGTGGCAGGCGTTGCGACAGCGGTTGCCGTTCAGCGCTTTGGCCGCGGGTCGATGCTTACGCGCAGAATCGACCTGGCCGATTTTGCAATCATGGCTCTGAGCATGCGCAAGACCGCCCGCCTCTTGCAGCCTCAAGTGAATGACACCGACGCGCTGCCGCCTGCAGGCCAGGCCCTGCGCTCTCCGAACTTGGGCAACCAGCTTGGTGTCGCAGCCGCGGGTGTTCTGCACGGCATTGCGTTTGCAACGGTCCCAACCGTTGCTCGCTGGTTTGGCGCGGGAATGGGAGCCGCGGCGATTAGCGACACGGTTGACGACATTTTCGCCATTGCAAACAAGCGGTCTGGGCCAATCGAGATCATCGAGCGGCGGATCACGGCCAGTCCCGTCAAGCGGTTTCCATAGCCGCGACGGGTTCAGGTGACGCCTCGAGCGATCTTTTGAACACGGATAAATACCAAACGAACACCTAGAGCGTTTACGATCACCGCGAATGGGTAATGCACCTGCAACCCAATAGGAGATTGATTATGGATTTTCGTGAAGGCCTTACGTCGGCTTGGAGTTCGGTGGCCAACTTTGTTCCAAAGTTCGTACTGTTCCTCGTCGTGCTTGGCGTTGGCTACGTCATTGCAAAAGTTCTGAGCACTGCAATCAGCAAACTGCTTACGCGGGTCGGTTTTGACAAGGCCGTTGAACGCGGTGGCATTCGCAAGTTCATGGCGCGCAGTCAGTACGACGCGTCGGACGTCTTGGCAAAGCTGGTGTTCTACACGGTGATGCTGTTTGTGTTGCAGCTTGCGTTTAACAGCTTCGGCTCCAACAACGCGGTGTCGCAGTTGCTTTCAAGCGTTACCTCTTACTTGCCGAAGGTGATTGCTGCGCTTGTCATCATTGTTGTTGCATCTGCAATTGGCACAGCGGTTCGCGAGATTGTTGATGTTGCATTGAGCACTCGCAGCTATGGACGCACTATGGCAAACATTGCCGGTGGTGTGTTTGTTGCGGTCGGAATCTTTGCTGCACTTGATCAACTGCAAATTGCAAGCACAATTACAAACGCCATCTTCTACGCAATCCTTGCAGCACTTGTTGGTGTGACGATTGTTGCTGTTGGTGGCGCCGGTGTGCGTCCGATGCAAGGCGTTTGGGAAAAGTCGATCGCTCGTGTGACCGACGAGACTCGTGCGGTGAGCCGCGAATCTGGAGACACCAAGCAGCGTTTGGCTGACCGGATGGATGAGCGACGCGAGCAGATGCGCGGCGAGCAGACCACGACCGAAGGTGACGAAGCCGGTTCGCGTTACGCCGACGTTCGCGAGACGCCTGCATACACCGGAGCCCGTTCCACAACAGAGTCTCCGTTGTGGAGTGAACAGCAGCGCAACGAACAGCCTCGTAACGAGCAACCGCGCGGTGGACAGAACAACGGTGGTAGCGCCGGCGCTCCTCGTCGTCCGCAGGGCTTCTAGGAATCGAGCCGTGGAAACACCAAAACCTCGACAACCGAAACTGCCGCGTGATCCTCAGGCATTAGTTGGTCGCGATGCTTATGACATCGATGGCGACAAGGTGGGGCCAATCGTTGAGGTGTACGTCGACGATGCCACTGCTGAGCCTGAGTGGTTTGCAGTCAAGACCGGTTTACTTGGGAACAGAATCTGTTTTGTTCCCGCCGGTCGCGCGAAGCGCGGGCCCGATGGACCCGTCCTTCCTTACGACAAGTCAGCCATCAAGAATTCACCCAAGGTGGAAGAAGATGGCTCGCTGTCGGTTGAAGAGGAAGAGGCCCTTTACTGTCATTACGGACTGAAGTATCAGCCTCGCATCCAGTCGTCCCAAGAGGGTGTCGAGGCAATGCAGGAGTACGGGAGTTCCGCGGCCTCCGGCGAGGTTTCGCCTGAAGCGGCCGTTGCTCGGCTTCGGCGTCGAGACGATGCCGAAGTGGCGGCGATGTTTGGTGAAGACCAGGTCGACGGAAAATAATCAGGCATTACTCAAGGGGCCGGGCTGTCAAATAGTGGCAGCCCGGCCCTTTTTGCGTAGCCTGTTAGAAGTTCGAAGTTTGCGGCTATTCGATTTTTCTTTGGAAGGTTCTTGCTGATGAGTCATATGGACACAAGCACGTCGGGTGGCAGCCCGTTCGGTTCGGCGCCCGATCGCGCAAAAAGTGTTCTGTCGAATGTTGGGAAGGATGCTTCAAAGGCTTTTGGCGCCGTTAGGGCACAGTCGGTTCGGGTTGGGCGCGCCGTCGAGACTCAATGGCCAACGGTTCGCGAGCGTGTTCCTGTCCGTGCGGTTGTCATCGCGGTAATTGTTGCGGCCATCGTTGCAATGCTTGTCGTCGGCATCAGTCGCCTTATTGGCAGCAGTGGGAACACCGACGCCGTGCAGTCCAGCCCATCGATTGAGATCAAGAACCTTTCGAACGGGCGAGAGGGCAGGCCTTTCGTGCTGGCGGGTGGTCGGCCGTTGTTTCCACTACCTGCAACTGCGCTTGACACCTTTGCTGACAAGCCCGTCGAGATGCAGGATGTCGCCGTAACGGAGTACGTGCAGGGCGTTGGCTTTTGGGTGGGGATTCCAGACAATCAGGCCGATCAGGTTTTTGTTGAAATGCGCCCGGTTGGGGGAGATGGGCGAGAGGCTTTGACGCTGCCGGTGCTTTCAGTGGGCGACAAGGTCAACCTCTCCGGTTACATGAAAGAGCTTCAGCTGAACCCCGAGTCCATGGGAATCACCGACCCGAATCGAGCTGGGCAGCTGGATCACCAGGCTTATCTCGTTGAAGCAAACAGCGTGAGGCCACAAGCGCAGCGCTAGGCCGCGGTGTTTGCTAGAACATTGCCGCAATAACTGCGGGTGTAGCTCAATGGTAGAGCCTCAGTTTTCCAAACTGATGACGCGGGTTCGATCCCCGTCGCCCGCTCCAAAGTCGTTCAGCTCCTCGTCTCCGTGACGGGTATCGAACTTCGTTCGCCAGCACCCTGGCTCCGCGCGGTGAGCGCGCTTCGCAAGTCCGCCGTCCGTTTGACGTGCGCCCCGTAGTGCTTCTCGTTGACGTTACGGACAATTTCGAACAAGAAACCCCAGGTCGCGCGTCCCCGTGCGCGTCCATAAGGTCAATGGGAAGCACGGCGGGAAGCGCAGAAGTAGGGGGTGCATAGAGTGGGCTCAGGCGGTGACTTAGTAACGACAAGACGAAACCATTTGCGAAGCAAAGAGGAGAATTTGATGGATTTTGATGGAGCTATTCGCGCCCACACCGAATGGAAGATCAAGCTCAGCGTTTACCTGAGAAACCCCGACCAGTCGCTAGACCCGTCCAAGGTTGCATTGGACAATCAGTGCCCCTTGGGTCAGTGGATTCACACGGAAGCCACGCAGTACAGCGGTTCGGCTGACTACCAAAACCTGCGGACCGAACACGCGAAGTTTCACCGTTCTGCCGCTGACGTCATCCGCAAGGCCGACGCTGGCGAAAACGTAACCGAGGATGTCGCTCTGGGCTCACACAGTGAGTTTGGCGATGCCTCAACTCACGTGGTGCAGGCAATCATGAAGATGAAGGCTGCTGTTTAAGTCTCTCAATTCGGCTCTGGCGGACTGCCGCCTTGCCAACCACGCGCCACGCGCAACCAGCCCCCACGCGCTTCTCGTTGACGTTGCGGACGATTCTGGATGAAAAACCCCAGGTCGCGAAAATCAAACGCTCCGTAACGTCAACGAGAAGACAAAAAGAGGGGGCAAGGAGCGAGATGGCAGTAGTGAAGATGAAAGCCGCGGTTTAGGAGCTTTTGATTTTTGAGTAGATCTCGTTGATCGGGACAGCGACAGCGTCGCCGAAGGCGTTGTAACCCTTGATCGAAAGGGGGTGGACGCCTTCTTCGTCCAGGTCTTTCGCCGAAAAGCTCGGTCCAGCGTTGACCAACCTCACCTTGATTCCTTGGGCCGCGGCGGCGTCCACAACACCCGGGAGCGCTTGGTTGTAGGCATCGACTTGCGGTTGAAAATCGCGAAGCGGCGGAATTGTGCTGACGACGATCTCGGCGCGTGGCGCAGTGTCCGAGATCGATTTAAGCAGCGCGCCCATGGCCGCAGGCGCGTCGGCGCCAACGTTTTTCAAGATGTCGTTGGTGCCCGCGGTCAGCACAATGATGTCCGGTTGAGCCTTTAACCATTCTTCGTCGTACTCGTTGATGTTCTTGATCCAGTAGCCGGTGTGCCCCTCATGGATGCGGGCATTGTTCGGCGCCTGGTCATCGCTTTGCGAACCAACAAACACAAACCGGTTCCCCTTGGCCTCAAGGCGCTTGGCCAGTTGAGTGCGATAGCCACCGGGCACGCGAGCGCCAAAAGTCAGCGAGTCGCCAAGCGCCATGATCTTTAGTTCGGGCCCCGTCGGGGGAAGGTTCACCGGCTGGCGACTGCTGGCAGAACAGCCAGCGGCGATCAGAGCAACGCTGATGACTAAGGCAACGGAACGGGCTGTCGTCGACAGCCTCAGGCGGGTCATGTTGCGGAGAAAGACCATGAGAACCTCGGGATTGCTGGACGTTGGTTGGTCGGGGAAGTGCGCCTCGAACCTTACGTGACCCACCGAGTCGGTTGATGGCCGCAATTAAGAGCCGGGTGCATGGCCGTAATTAGAACGGATACAACAAAAAGTGGTCGGGATGACAGGATTTGAACCTGCGACCCCCTGTTCCCAAAACAGGTGCGCTACCAAGCTGCGCCACATCCCGATCGACGTGCCACTGTAGGCGCAAATCCAATGCAAGGCGGGCCATCTCAAGCGACTCGGTTTGTCGCTCGTTGCAACTATGGTTAGCCCGAGTATGAAAGCAAGCGCAGAGTCAATCGAATCGAATCGCGTAAAACTGTCCGTCGAGGTCGATGAAAAGGAAATGAATGCTGCCGTAGACGCGGCGTTCAAGAAGATCGCAACCCAGGTGAACATTCCGGGTTTTCGCGCGGGCAAGGCGCCGCGGCGTCTCATTGAGGCACGCGTAGGCACCGAAGCCGCACGCAACCAGGCTCTCAACGATTCGCTACCTGACTTTTACAGCCAGGCTCTTGCAGAGACAGACACGGACGCCATCGCCGCGCCAGAGATTGACATTGTCTCGGGGCAAGAATCCGGTCCGGTCGTATTTGAAGCCACGGTCGAAGTGCGCCCCACGCCGTCAATTGCCGGTTACGACGGCCTGCAAGTGACGGTTCCCAACCCTCAGCCAAGCGACGAAGACATCGACGCGCAAATCCAACGCATGCGCGAGCAGTCGGGCGAACTTGAATCCGTCGAGCGTGCTGCAAAGGAAGGCGACTTTGCAACCATCGACCTCGCCGCCACCGACAACGGTCAGCCCGTTCCCGGTCTCAACACAACCGACTATTCATACAAGGTCGGTTCGGGCATGCAGGCGCTAGGCAAGGACTTCGACGAGAAGGTCGCCGGTTCGAGCGTCGGCGATGTTTTGGAGTTCACATCGCAGGTGCCTTCAACAAATGCCGAAGACGAAATCACTGTTGATTTTCGTGTTGAAGTGAAGGCCATCAACGAACTTGTTCTTCCCGAGCTGAACGACGAGTGGGCAAACGAAGTTTCAGAGTTTGAGACTCTCGACGAATTGCGCGAAGACATTGCGCAGCGACTACGCAGCGTTCGCGCTCAACAGGCGTCACAAAATCTGCGCGGTGCAACCATCGAGGCAATTAGCGAGTTGGTTCAAGACGAACTACCCGAAGCCTTGATTGACACCGAAATGCAACGTCAGCTTCGCGAGATCACATACCGCCTGCAACAGCAGGGCATGCAGTTGCAACAGTTCCTTGATATGACCGGACAAAACCAAGATGTCTTTGTTGGTCAGCTGCGCGAAGCCGCCGTTTCTTCTGTTCGGGCAGACCTTGCTTTGCGCGCTCTTGCAAAAGAGCGAAACATCGACGCTTCTGATGAAGAAGTCGAAGACGAAATCAAGCTTCTTGCCGGACAATTGGGACAAAAGCCCAACCAATTACGCAAGACCTTGGAGCGCGCAGAACAGCTGCCTGCGATACGCTCAGACATCTGCAAATCCAAGGCCCTCGAGTGGCTGATGGACAACGTCGAAGTGGTGGACGCAGACGGCAATCAAGTTGATCGCTCTCTACTGAAATCAGACGATTCGGAAGAAGAAGCTTCCGATGACTCGAACGAATCGTAAGGCGCCGAAAGCAATTTCAGCCGATCGGCGCCAACAACTAACAATCGTTATTCCAACGCAAGAACAGTCAAGGGAAGGCAAGCACATGGAGCCCATCTACAACTACCTGGTTCCGACTGTCGTCGAATCCAGCAACCGCGGTGAGCGCGCTTATGACCTTTACTCACGTCTGCTCCGCGAGCACATCATCTTCATTGGCACGCCAATCAACGATGAAGTGGCAAACCTCGTTTGCGCGCAAATGATGTTCTTGGAATACGAGAACCCTGACCGCGACATCAACCTGTACATCAACAGCCCTGGCGGCGAGATCACAGGCCTGTTCGCCATTTACGACACCATGAAATACATCAAGGCTGAGGTTTCTACCTTCTGTATGGGCCAGGCCGCATCGGCAGCAGCGGTCTTGCTCGCCGGTGGTGCAAAGGGCAAGCGTTTCGCACTGCCACACAGTCGTGTGTTGTTGCACCAGCCGTACGGCGGCAGCGGATATGCGCAGGCGTCCGATCTTGAGCTGCAAGCCAAGGAAATCCTTCGCATGCGAGACCTGCTCAACAACATGTTGGCAATTGACACTGGAAAAGATGTCGCTCAGGTCCAAAAGGACACAGACCGCGACTTCATCCTTTCAGCGAATGATGCCAAGGCATACGGAATTATCGACGACGTACTGACCACACGTGAACTTGCGGCCATCCCGCAAGCGTCCAGCGGTACTGCTTCTTAATTAGGGGGTCGGGGGAATGGCCAAGTTTGGTGACGGCGGAGAGCTCGTCAAGTGTTCTTTCTGCGGTAAGTCGCAGAAGCAAGTCAAGAAACTCATTGCGGGCCCGGGTGTTTACATCTGTGACGAATGCATTGACCTTTGCAATGACATCATCGAAGAAGAGCTTTCCGACACTTCCGAGGTTCGCTTTGACGAACTTCCCAAGCCGCGCGAGATTCACGAGTTTCTGAGCGACTTCGTGATTGGTCAAGAGCGCGCAAAGATGTTCTTGTCGGTTGCCGTTTACAACCACTACAAGCGCGTTCAGGCAGCAACCAAGCACGACATCGAGCTTGCAAAGTCGAACATCTTGCTGCTGGGCCCCACGGGTTCGGGCAAGACCCTGCTTGCTCAAACTCTTGCGCGCATGTTGAACGTCCCGTTCGCAATCGCAGATGCCACGGCACTTACCGAAGCCGGTTATGTGGGTGAAGATGTCGAAAATATTCTGCTGAAGCTCATTCAGGCTGCCGACTATGACGTGAAGAAGGCAGAGCGTGGAATCATCTACATCGACGAGATCGACAAGATTGCACGTAAGGCCGAAAACCCGTCCATCACGCGCGATGTCAGCGGCGAAGGCGTGCAGCAAGCTTTGTTGAAGATTCTCGAAGGCACGACTGCTTCGGTTCCGCCGCAAGGTGGGCGCAAGCACCCGCACCAAGAGTTCATTCAGATCGACACCACAAACGTGTTGTTCATTGTCGGTGGAGCCTTTGCCGGCCTCGAAGAAATCATCGAAGGTCGCATTGGACGCCAGGGGATGGGCTTCGGTGCAGAAGTCAAGAGCCCAACCAAGACAGGCGATGGTTCCTTGATGCACAAGGTTCTTCCAGAGGACCTCTTGAAGTTTGGTCTCATTCCAGAATTCATTGGACGCCTTCCGATCATCACGTCGGTGGACAACCTGGACCGAGAGGCCCTCGTTCGCATCTTGGTTGAACCACGCAACGCTTTGGTTAAGCAGTACAAGAAGACTTTCGAGCTGGACAATGTCGAACTCGAAATCACCAACGAAGCTTTGGAAGCAGTTGCAGACCAGGCGCTCATGCGTAAGACCGGCGCCCGTGGTTTGCGCGCAATCCTCGAAGAGGTCTTGCTTCAAGTCATGTACGACCTGCCTAGTCGCACCGATGTTGGTCGTTGCGTAGTGGACCGCGAGACTGTCATCAATCATGTGGCGCCCACCCTGGTTCCTCGTGATGACAACAAGTCAAAGCCAAAGAAAGCAGCCAGCTAAAGCAAATATCGGCCATTTCGCTGTCCTCCCGTGAGGTAAACGGCAAAGCCGAGTAGAGTCCTTCGCTAGATCCCAAGGGAATCGGAAAGGACTGATCAAATGAGCAAGCTGGTCACAGGAGCCATCTTTGGAGGACTTCTAGGCGCAGGAGCTGCTGCCTACCGCTCGTATTTGAATGACGAGCCAGTCGACGAGTTGGCAACCAAGGCAGCGACAACCGCCGGTGCTGGTGCAGCCGCTGGTGCTCTCATCGGCCTGGTCCTTGACCGTCGTTGCAAGAGCCGCGCAAGCAACGCCGCAGTGTTGCTTGGTTATGCAGCCGCACAGAAGGACCGCCTCGCAGCTGCAAGCGTCAAAGGCAACAAGCGCGCTCAGCGCAAGGCCGCAAAGGCTCAGAAGCGTGCTGCAAAGCAGGTTGCGCACTACGAGAAGGAGCTTGCACAAAACGTTGCAATGCTCAACGCAAACGCCGCAAAGAAGATTGCCAAGGCTCGCAAGAACAGCCCGGCATTCGACGCGACCTACAACGCCGCGACTGCAGCCGCAGGTGCTGCAACTCCAGTCGTTAGGGGTTGGATGAAGCGCGCGCAGCCAATTGTCAGTTCGTCGCGCAACACGGTCACGCATCTGATCGGCGAAGGTGCGCCAGTTGCAAAGAACGCTTACGAAACGACAGTTTCGGCCGCGGTTCCATTTGCACACAAGTCTGCAGAGCGTGCAGGCGACGCGCTTGAGTCATTGACCCCGTTGGCCAAGGAAGCGGCCGACCGTGCTGCCAAGCAGTACTACCGCTCAAGCGAGCAGGCTGTGAAGTTCGCCAAGCAAACTGCAAAGAAGACTGCAAAAAACTCTAAGCCATACATCGAGAACGCCAAAGAGTGGGCGAACGAAGCCCGTTCTGAAGCTGCAAAGGCTGCTGCAGAGCGCGAGAAGCGCAAACCTATTGTCGTCAAGGTCGGTTAGTCCTTTCCGAGAATGACAGGCCCAGCATCTCGACAACGCATCATTACGAACCCGGTTCGTCTCACCGGAGTCATTCACCCGGAGCAGTTGGCATCAATCGTCTCTGTTGACGCGCTAGTGCGTCACTGTCAAGACGTAGGCATTGAACCACCTGCGTTCGACGTGGTGACTCTTGCCGGTGACTTGGCTACACAGCGCGCGGCTCAGTTGGCTTTGTCTCTTGATCAGCCAACTGACGAAGACGGTGAACTCGCTGCACAGCAAGGCCAAGAGTTATTGGAACTCAAGGCTGAAGAACTGCTGCAGACGTTGTTCGACAGGCTGAATGTCCAGACCGATGTGTTGCGCTGGCGGCCCGGTAACCCCGAAGCCGCCAGGGTCGCACGCGTTGCATTTGTGCGTCTTTATGAAGCTGGTTTACTGATCCGCTCGGAATCTGTTCTGGATTCCTGTCCGGGTTGTGGAACCGTTCTTGATGCAACCGACGTCGACGAAGTCGAATGCGACGTTCCGGTGTTTCGCATTGCGCTTCCATGTGGAGACTCTCAGCTGCACATCAACCTGTCGCAGCCCGAGCTTCTGATTGGTGCAGTAGCCGTTGCCGTCCCACTCGGAATGCGTACGGCCCCAAGTGTTGAACTGCCGCTGCTCGGTGCCTCTGTTCCGGTCATCGAACTTGACGGCGTCACCCAGCCAATTGTCGTTGTGCCCGGCCACGATGCCTTGTCTTACGAAATTGCAAAGACTCACAATTTGCCGATCCGTCAAGTCCTTGACGGCGATGGTGTCGTGCGTGTTGCCGGCCCGCTTGAAGCACTGACGGTTGCAGACGCGCGGACCACATCTGTCGAGATGCTTTCAATGTCCGGCGTGTTGGTTGACAACGCCCAAGGCCGAATTGTCCGTCGCGAATGCCATCGTTGCCACAGCGAGCTAATTCCGCTTTTGGGTGCGCACTGGATTCTTCCGATGTCGTCTTTGGTCGATGGCGTTGTCGAAGCAGCAAACGAAGGCCTCGTTGCTTTTTCCTCGCCGCATGCGCTTCATGCTTTTGTGGCCGCTGCCACGCGAAATGACTCGTGGACGCTCAGTCAACAGTTGTGGTCCGGCGTGCAAGTTCCAATTGCAACATGTCTTGATTGCGGTTCGGTAGCCGTTTCGGTTGACGAAACAACGTCGTGCGGAACATGCATGGGAACTCTTGAGCAACACAGCGACGTGATTGACGGCCGCTTTGTTGCTGCATTGACCCCGCTTGCAATGCTTGGTTGGCCGGGCCCGTTAACCGATGAGCTGGTCACCTTGGTGCTTGGTCCGAACAGCCTTGAGACTTGGGCTGTGCCAGTTGCCGCGCTTGGTCTGGCGCTTGCCAATGTGTTGCCGTTCCATCAGGTGGTCCTGGACAACCCCGACCCTCGGCTCGCCAACGCCGAAGTTCAAACCATTCACAGTCTTGTTGGTCAAGCGAATCGTCTTGGTCCTGAAGTCATGCGTGTTGCGTTCTTGCTGGCAAATCCAGACGCCTCGTTTGCGCGTGAGCTGGTAGGCGCGTTGGACAACCCCGCTAACTCACACACTTACGAAGATGACCTTGGCGATGTTGTCGAGGCGTACGAAAAGTCAATGCGGATGCTTGATGCCGTAGGTGCGTTGTCTTTGCTGCAGGCGAGTTTGAACGAGGGCGTGAGCGAAGCCGGACGCGGCGTCGTTGCATCTTTGGCCGCGCCATTGCTGGGCCGCAACGCCAAGCAAGTCAGCAACGCAAACAGCAAGGCGTGACCGTGCAATCCCAATCCAGTCCACAGTGGTCGCCCGACAGTATTCAAGATGCAATCACGTGGCTTGATTCCCACATCGACTTCGAGAAGAAGTCGATGCTTGGCCCGCCGCCCAACGCGAACCCCGGTGGTCGGCTGCAACGCCTTGGCGCGCTGACAGAGTTGATGGATAGTCCGCAGAAGGTTTTTCAGACGATTCACATCACGGGAACCAACGGCAAGACATCAACCAGTCGGATGGTTTCGGCTTTGCTGAGCGCACTCGGCTTTCGTTCGGGGCAGTACACAAGTCCTCATTTGGAGCGTTTGAACGAGCGCATATGCCTTGACGGCGAACCCATTCGAGATGAAGACCTGGCCGAAGCGTTGCATGCAGTAGCGCTACTCGAACCAATGTTGGGCGACGACAAGCTCAGCTACTTCGAGATCATGACCGCAGCGGCCCTGCGCGTATTCGCAGACGCGCCAATCGATGTTGCGGCTATTGAGGTGGGGGTAGGTGGCACTTATGACGCAACCAACATCGTGGACGGCCAAGTCGCCGTTGTGACCAACATTGGTTTGGACCACACGAATTACTTGGGCAAGACGCACCGCAGCATTGCTGAAAACAAGGCGGGAATCATCAAGCCCGGCGCGGTGGCAGTGATTGGCGACGAGAACCCAGACCTTGTCGACATTTGGAACGCGCGCGATGCGGGCGTTGTTGCCATGGTTAATCGAGACTTTGGCGTTGAGAGCTCTCGCGTGGCCGTCGGCGGACGCCTCGCAACCCTGCGCACGCCCACTGCGCTGTATGAAGACGTTTTTGTTTCGCTTCATGGTGGCTTTCAGTCGGACAATGCCGTTGTTGCGTTGACGGCCGTTGAGGGTTTGCTGGGTCGAAGCCTTGATGATTCCGTTGTACGCGCCGCGTTCGAGTCCGTTCGTTCGCCGGGCCGCCTGGAGATCATTCACCGCCAACCCCTGATGGTCGTCGATGGGGCGCACAACTCTGAGGGGGCGACAAGTCTCAAGAAGGCTTTAAGCGAAGACTTCGCCGCATTCCAGAACCGCATTCTGATCTTGGGCATGCTGACCCCGCATGATCCCAAGGACTTTGTCGAGTCCCTTGGCGTGAAGGACTTTGCGGCCGTCTTCGTGACGGCGCCGCAATGGCCCCGCGCAATCGCGCCGAGTGAGCTTGGCGACGCGGTTCGTGCTGCCGGTGGCAACGCCATCGAAAGTCCCAATGTCGAAGCCGCTCTGGCGACCGCACTTGGAATGGCAGACGACGAAGACCTCATCCTTGCGACCGGGTCTCTATATCTGGTGGGCGAGCTGCGGGCAGAGGCTCGTCGGCGCTTCACTTAGAGCCCGCTTCACCTAGAGTCATCTGACATGAGTACAAGTTTTGTCATGCTCAAGCCCGATGCGGTTGAGCGCGGTCTTATTGGCGAGATCCTCGGGCGTTTGGAGTCCAAAGGCCTAAAGATCCGGGCCGCCGAGATGCGGACTTTGGATCGTGAACTTGTAGCCACTCACTATCAAGAACACGACGGCAAGCCCTTTTTTGAGAAATTGGTCAGCTTTGCAACGCGTGGGCCATCGCTGTTGATGATCGTGGAAGGCCCCGAAAACGCCTGGGAAATCGTTCGCGCTTTGATGGGTGCAACAGACCCGGCAAAGGCCGCTCCCGGAACCATTCGTGGAGACCTCGCTTCAGAGAACCCGGAAAACTTGGTTCACGGCTCCGATTCGCCGGAAGCCGCAGCCCGCGAAGTGGCCTTGTTTTTCCCGAACTAGACCGTCATGGCTCGGCTGACCTCTGGTCGAGAACGCCTGTAAACCGCGGAAATTTCATTCGCTAGGTCGCCTCCGTTTGCCCTGCTTGGCACTATCGTGATGCGTTCCGCATCGGCGTCGTCGGCGAGATTGGTCAGTTGAGACGACAGAAAATCGGTCGGAGGTAGGTCTTCGGTGTTCAAAAACGGGTTCGGATCCTTCTTTGGAAGAGACATGGCAGTAGACCTTGGGACTGCCAACACCCTTGTTTACGTAAAGGGCATGGGCATAGTTCTCAACGAACCCTCTGTTGTAGCAATCGACACTCGCGATGGTCGTCCTCTTGCAGTGGGTGCCGAGGCAAAGCGAATGCTTGGACGCACGCCGAGCCACATTCGCGCCATCCGCCCCCTCAAAGACGGCGTCATTGCCGACTTTGATGTCTGCGAGAAGATGCTGCGTTATTTCATTCGTCGCGTACATCAACAGCGTTTTACAAAACCGCGAATTGTCATTTGCGTGCCGTCTGGCGTGACCAGTGTTGAGCAGCGCGCGGTGCAAGAGGCTGCAGAACTCGCTGGTGCGCGCAAGCCTGCTCACATCATTGTTGAGCCAATGGCCGCAGCAATTGGTGGCGGTCTCGCCGTTCACGAACCGCGCGGGCATTTAGTTGTCGACATCGGCGGCGGCACCACCGACGTCGCTGTTATTTCGCTGGCGGGAATTGTCACGAGTGCGTCCATTCGCGTGGGCGGCGACAAGATCGACGAAGCGGTAATGGAGTTCGCCAAGAAGAAGTACGGCGTCGTGCTGGGGGAGCGCACGGCCGAAGAGGTTAAGATTGCTTTGGGTTCTGCGTGTCCGCTTGAAGAAGAACTACATGCCGAGATCCGCGGCCGCGACTTGGTCTCTGGCTTGCCGCGCAGCCAAGAGATCACGACTGAAGAAGTTCGCGAGGCCATCGATGCTCCCGTTCAGGCAATCATCAATGCGGTTCACGATGTTCTTGAGGCCACTCCTGCAGAACTGGCGGCCGACATTGTCGAAGAAGGTCTGTTGCTGACGGGCGGGGGAGCGTTGCTTCATGGCCTCGATCAGCGCCTGAGTGACGAGACCGGCATTCCTGTGATTGTCGCGGAGAACCCACTGCACACAGTTGTTCAAGGAAGTGGGCAATGCGTTGAACAATTTGACGCATTGCAGAACATCTTGATGTCGACCAACAGCCGGTAGTTGTTGTGGAAGGCGTGCGACTACAGCGATCGGCCAGATTGCCAATCATTTTGATGCTGCTGTCAATAACCATGGTCGCTGTCGATGGTGCCTACTCGGCTCCTGCGGACCAGGTACGTTCGGCTGCCCGTGCGGCATTTGCCGCTGGCGGTTCGCTTGCTTCGGGCTTGTGGCCAAGTGGCAAGTCTCAAGACGCCGAGCTGCGTCGAGAAAACGATGACTTGCGACGCCAGTTGGCCGACGCGCAAGGTGCGCTGCTTGCAAGCGGAGACCAACAGCGCAGGCTTTCAGAACTGCAGACGCAGCTTGACTTGCCAACCTTGTCGACAACGAGACGAACCACTGCATCTGTTATCGCTACAAAGCTTTCTAATTTCGACTCAGCCATCGAGATAGGCAAAGGCTCATCGGACGGCGTCAAGGAAGGAATGCCCGTTGTCAGCGGCGCAGGTCTTGTGGGTCGCGTCACGAAGGTCTCGATGAATCGCTCGACGGTTGTTCTGATCAATGACTCCACGTTCGAGGTTGGTGTGCGTTTCGCCAACACGGGCGATGTCGCAATCGGCGTTGGTCAGGGTGACGGCAGGGACATGCGGGTTGACTTGCTGGGCCCCGATGCCAAGGTCAACAAGGGCGATGTGGCTGTGACAAACGGTCAGCAGTTCAGTCTGTTTCCCGCAGGCATTCCGGTTGCCACGGTGACGGAGTCAAAGGTGCAAGGTGGGTCACCAAAACGCTTCGTGACAATGTCGCCGACGGTTGACTTGGACAGCCTGGATTACGTCGATGTACTGCAATGGGATGCACCGCTATGAGAGACGCCGAGCTGGTTGGATTTTCACGGGCCCGCGCCGTGCTGTTGATGGCGCTGGTCGTCGTGTTGCACTTTTTGGCGAACCGACAGGTGCTTGTAGCCGACGTTCGGCCAGACCTCTTGTTGTTGGTTGCCGTGACCGCAGGCGCATTGATGGGTTTCAGGACGGGTGCCGTCGTCGCGTTTTGCGCGGGTTTGTGTGCAGACCTTCTTACAACGACTGCTTTTGGAACGTCGGCACTCGCTTACATTTCTGCAGCGCTTGTTGCGGCCTTGATTTCACGCAGTGTCAGTCGTGCTCCGGCAATGCAGATGCTTGTGGCTTTCACCGGTTCGCTGTTCGGAACCATTGTCATGGCCATTGTTGCAACCCTTAGCGGCAGTGTTGGTGCCTCGGTCTTGCGCGTGGCGTGGGTTGGTGCGGTGGTTGGTGTCATCAACGCCTTTCTGGCGCCCGTTGCGGCAAAGTTGATTGCGCCAGATTCCGATGCTGCCAAGCAGCTGACATTTTCACGCGGCTCGCAAGGTTCAAGGTTTGATCGAATCGATGGCTTTGGGGGATCCGGGAGGTGAGCCCCGAGCGCGCGACTGGCGGTGTTTCGAGGGTTCGCAGTTTTCGCATTTCAATCATCGGTCTGGCGGTCATCTCGTTGTTTGTTGCGTTGAGCGTGCGCCTTGTTGACTTGCAGGTGTTACAAGGTGCACGCCTTGCCTCTGCCGCAGATGCCAACAAGGTGCGAACCGTTTACGTCGAGGCGCCACGTGGTCGCATCTTGGACCGCAATGGTGAAGTCCTTGTTGGCAATCGCGAACTAGACGTGTTGACGGTCGATCGCCAGCAACTCACCAAGCAACCGGAATTGCTCGACCGCCTGGCCGAGGTTCTGCACACCGACACCAATACGTTGAAGGCCCGCATGAACGACGGCCGCAGAAGCGTGTTTCGTCCGGCCGTCATTGCAAGTGGCGTTGACAAGTCTGTGATCGCAACCATCCGCGAACGCGCGAATGACTTTCCGGGTGTGTTGGCCGAAACCCAAGTGGTGCGTTGGTATCCAAACGGAACCCTCGGCGCACACTTTTTGGGTTACGTGGGTGAAGTGAACCAGGACGAACTGCTCAAGAATCAGCGACGCGGATATCAACTTGGCGACGAAATTGGTAAGACCGGTTTGGAGCAGGCCTACGAGGACCGGCTGCGCGGCAAGGTCGGCGTCGACAAGATTGAGGTCAATTCGGCGGGCGAATCCATTCGTGTGCTTCAGCGAACCGCGCCCTTGCCGGGCCAGGACATCAAGACATCGATTGACCTCAACGTGCAACGCACGGCCGAAAAGAGTCTGAGCGACGGCCTTGGAGTCGCGCGCGGCGTGGGAACTGCAGCCGGAGCCACAGGCGCACCGGCCCCCGCGGGCTCGATCGTTGCGCTTGATCCATCAAGCGGAGCCGTTCGCGCGATGGCCTCTTATCCAACATTTGATCCGGCGTCGTTTAGCGACGGCATTGCCGAAAGCGAATACAAGCGCCTGACTGACCCGGCGAACCACTTGCCACTCACCAATCGCGCAATTGCCGGACAGTATGCGCCTGGCTCTACGTTCAAATTGGTTACCGCGTTGGCAGCTCTGGACACAGGTCTCATCAATGCCAACACGACCATCATCGACAAGGGAACCTTCACGCTGGGCAACCGCAGCTATCGCAACGCTCTCGGAGCCGTGTACGGCCCGGTTGACTTGCGACGTTCGTTGTCCGTTTCAAGTGACGTTTTCTATTACGGCCTGGGAGCGCAATTCTGGGAAAAGCGTGACAAGTTCGGCGACCCCATGCAGTCCTTGGCGCGTGAGTTTCATCTGGGTCAAACAACAGGCATTGACATTGCCGGCGAGAACCCCGGCCGCATTCCAGATCCCAAGCAACGTGCTGCTCAACACGAAAAGAACCCCAAGGCGTTTCCTGAAGGCAACTGGTTTGGTGGTGACAACGTCAACGTGGCCATTGGTCAGGGCGACACCTTGGAAACACCGCTACAGCTGTCGTTGCAGTACGCAACCTTCGCCAACGGCGGAACCATCTACAAGCCTCGCTTGGTTGAATCCGCGTTGAACTCTGACGGCGCTGTGGTGCAAAGCTTCGACAAGGAACAGATTGGCCGAGTCGACATTCCAGATTCGCAGCGCGTTCCCGTGCAGGAAGGTTTGCTCGGCGCGGTCAACGGTGTTGGAGGTACGGCCGCCGATGCGTTCAAGGGTTTTGACTTGGTTGCATATCCCATTGCCGGAAAGACCGGAACGGCTCAGGTCAACGGCAAGGCCGACTCTGCTCTCTTTGCCGGTTACGGCCCGGTTGGCAATGCATCGCTGTCCGTTTCGGTGGTGCTTGAGCAAGCTGGTTTTGGTGGTGCTGTTGCTGCGCCTGTCGCACGACGAATCTTTGCAACCGCTGCGGGACAAGACTCCGGAATTGTGACGCTGGGAACGGGTGTCGACTGATGAAAGCCAGCTACCCGTCCATCACGCCGCTTCGTGCAACGTCGAGCCTTTCCGATTCCGCCGCGTGGTGGCGACGAATCGACCCGATCCTTGTTAGCTGTGCGTTGGTTTGTGCGGGCCTTGGACTGTTGATGATTTACAGCTCAACACGCAATCTCGGTGACGGTGGGAACTACACGGGAATTGTGTTGCGCCAGGCCGCGGCACTGGTTGTGGCCATTGTCGCGATGGTTGCAGTGTCCTTGTTTGATTACCGCAAGTTGCAGTCGCTGGCGCCCGTTCTCTACTTAGCGACGGTTGGCGTCTTGTTCTTGGTGCTCACTCCGCTTGGGTCTTCGCGTAAAGGTGCGCAGGCCTGGTTTGGTTTTGGTGCGTTTCAATTGCAGCCGGCCGAGCTTGCAAAGCTGTCGGTCATCATTGCTGTAAGTGCATATTGCGCGCGACACTCGTCGCGGCTGACAAACAAGTTCGTGGCGGTCGCCGTTGGCCTTGCGGGCATACCAATGGGCTTGATCCTGTTGCAACCAGACCTCGGGACCATGCTTGTGTTTTGCGCGATTGTTTTCGCGATCCTTGTTGCGGCCGGCGCGTCTGGCAGATCGCTTGCAGCACTTGTCGGCATTGTTGTGTTTGCAGCCATTGCCGTTGTTCAGCTGGGTGTCCTCAAGCAATATCAGTTGGATCGTTTGGGTGCGTTTCTTGACCCCGCAAGCAACACCCAACAGGCGGCCTACAACTTGAATCAGAGCAAGATTGCAATTGGGTCGGGGGAGTTGCTCGGCCGCGGTTTGTTCTTGGGCAGTCAAACAAACCTGCGTTTCGTGCCCGAACAGCACACGGACTTTGTTTTTACCGTGATGGGCGAAGAGCTTGGCTTGGCCGGCTCGTTGACACTTATCTCTTTGCTTGGGGTGGTGGTGTGGCGCATCTGGAAAGTCGCCCGGGCGGCCAACGACTCCTTCGGGGCCTTCATCTGCATCGGGGTGTTGGCAATGTTGACGTTCCAGATCTTCGAGAACGTCGGCATGACCATGGGAATCATGCCGATTACCGGAATCCCCTTGCCCTTTGTGAGTTACGGCGGCTCGTCCCTGGTCGCGACCTTCGTTGCCATTGGAATCGTCCAAAGTGTAAGGCTAAGGACCAGGTAGAGGGTTATTTGCCGACCTTTCACGGTCGGCGATTCGAGGCATTTCTTGACCCGAACGCCTCCTCGTGGGCCTGGCTCCGGGCTAGAGTTCACGTGATCTCGGAAGAGCCAGGTTGGCCCTGAGACGGCGCGGTGTCGCTGCCGTCAGGTGCTTTCCAGCACTTTCGTACAGCAACTCAACCGGCGGTGTTCTCGTTCTCTAAGGCACACCGCTGGGGGCTCGTGCCCTAATTGCACGCGCCTTTTAGATATTTGGGCGAAGCCTCGGCGGCGCCCAAGAAAAGGAACTCACATGTCCGATACGCCTTCAGAGCCAAATGGCTCAGGCTCAGAGCTACCCGAAACTTCAGGATCCCAGGCTCCGCGCAGGCAGCAGCGCCCGCGCCGCAATCCCAACACGGTTGACAAGTTGAGGGAATCCGCCAGCGCAACCGACGTGGCCACGCGTCGACCAGAATCCGACTCTTCAAGCGTCGCTCCATCAGAGGCACCTGCTGGGCGCAAAGGGGGCGGTGACGAGGTGAGCATCGTTGCTTCCGACGACAGTGGGTCGGATGCCAATGGTCCCGCCGGTGGTTCAGACGGTTCGGGCGAGGGAACCGACGGTGAAGGCGCGCCAAAGAAGCGTCGTCGTCGCGGTTCTCGCGGGGGGCGCAATCGTTCGGCAGCTTCTCGCGCAGCGGCTCGTGAAGCGCGCGAAGGCGCCGTTCAGTCCGCCGATGCGGCCGATGCCGGTGAAGCTCGTGAGTCGTCCGACTCGAATCCAGCGCGAAGGGAACAATCCGAATCGGCCCCGCGCGCCCAGAGCCAACGTGGTCAAGGGCAACGCAGTCAAGGACAAACACAAGCTCAAGCACAGAGTTCGCAGGCAGACGTCGTTGCGCCGTCTCAAGCAGCGACAGTTGCCGGAACGCCCGCACAACACGAAGATCGCCCTCGGGTTGGTGACACACGTCCAGCTCCCAAGCCAGATGGCGAGAGCGATTCCCAAGAAGGCCCGGCTTCACCGGCGCGAAAACGCCGCAGGCGTGGTGGCCGTCGTCGAGGGTCCAAGAAGCCAGTTGCGCAAAGTGCAGTCGATGTAGATGCAGAGGCCCTCGAGCTCGATGAAGAAACACTCGAAAAGCGCAGGGGCAAAGAACGCAATGGTCGTCCGCTTGGCCGCTACCTCATGTGTGTGCAGCGCCGCAAAGACGCAACGCAGATTGCAGTGCTTGAGGGCCGCAGCCTGATTGAGCATTACGTGTCGCGCCCCAACGACGACGTCAGTCAGATCGACGGCAACATTTATCTCAGTCGTGTGCAGAACGTTCTTCCCGGAATGGAAGCCGCGTTCATCGACATCGCAACTCCAAAAAACGCGGTGCTGTACCGCGGAGACATTCGACGCAACGACGACGGTGCAGATTTCGAGGGTCGTCAAGGCGACTCGGACAAGCGAATTGAGCAGTTGCTCAAGGCGGGCCAGACAATTGTCACGCAGGTGACCAAGAACCCGATTGGCGCCAAAGGTGCTCGTCTTACGCAAGAAATTTCCTTGCCGGGTCGTTTTGTTGTGCTGATGCCAAACAGCTCAACTTATGGAATCTCCAAGCGCTTGCCCGATGATGAGCGCAAGCGTTTGCGGTCGATTCTTGACTCTGTGAAGCCGAAAGAACACGGCATTATTTTGAGAACAGCCGCCGAAGGTGCCACTGCAGACGAGTTGCGCCGCGACGTCGCGCGCCTCGTCAAGCAGTGGAACGACATTGACGCCCAAGTGAAGAAGGCCAACGCGCCCAAGCTTGTGTATCGCGAGCCCGACATGGCTGTGCGAATCATCCGCGAAGAGTTCAACAAGAACTACCGCGGCGTCATCATCGATGATCGCGAGCTGTTTGAAGAAGTGCGCGACTATGTGGCATCAATCAGCCCAGAGCTGGCCGACCGCATTGAATACTTCGACCGCCAAGCCGAAACGCTTCCGTTGTTTGAGCGCTATCACGTTCACGAGCAGGTGCATAAGGCCCTTGACCGCAAGGTGTGGCTGCCTTCAGGTGGTTCGCTGATCATTGAGCGCACCGAAGCCTTGACCGTCATTGACGTCAACACTGGCAAGAACGTCGGCAAGAGCAACTTGGAAGAGACCGTTTTTAGGAACAATCTCGAAGCGGCCGATGAAATTGCCCGCCAGCTTCGCCTGCGAGACATTGGCGGCATCATCGTTATTGACTTCATCGACATGGAGATCAAGAAGAATCGCGATGAGGTTCTGTCTCGCCTGCGCGATGCATTGGCACGCGACAAGACGCGCACACAGGCTTACCCAATTGGCGAACTTGGCTTGGTCGAGATGACCCGCAAGCGCATTTCAGAAGGTCTTGTCGAAAGCTTCAGCAGTCTTTGCCCCGATTGTTCGGGTCGGGGATTCGTCCTCGACACCGCCTTGCTGACTTCTGATTGAGCCCGGCAATCCGGTCACTTGGGACGCTGGCGTCGGCTAGTATCTCTGACCTATGTACGCGGTTATCGCCACGGGTGGCAAGCAAGAAAAGGTCGAAAAGGGCCAGGTAATCCAGGTCGAACGTCTCGGCGAAGAGGAAAACGCTTCAGTTTCCTTGCGTCCGGTGCTTGTTGTCGATGGCGACACGGTCACCAGCGCTGCAGCAGACCTCGCAAAGTTCGAAGTAACTGGCAAGGTTCTCGGCGAAACCAAGGGTAAGAAGATCCACGGTTTCACCTACAAGAACAAGAGCAACCAGCGCAAGCGTTGGGGGCACCGTCAGAAGTACACACGCGTAGAGATCACTGGCATCTCCGCAGGAAAGAAGTAGGAGGCCTTAAATGTCAAAGACCAAAGGTGGCGGTTCAACAAAGAACGGTCGCGATTCCAACGCCCAGCGTCTTGGTGTCAAGTGCTTCGATGGCAACGTCGTTAAGGCTGGCTCCATCATTGTTCGCCAGCGCGGCACGCGTTTTCACCCAGGCAACAACGTGGGTATCGGCAAGGACGACACCCTTTACGCAACGTCGTCTGGTGCTGTGAAGTTCGGTTTCCGCAAGGGCCGCAAACTCGTAGACGTTCTTCCAACCGCCGACTAGTCGCATCGCGCTTGTAAGCGCGAAGACATGTCGGCTGCTGAAGTCAACCGCGCACAGCCGTGTGCGGTTTTGAAATGGGGCCATCGTGAGTTCATTTGTCGATGAAGCCCAGATCCACGTCAAGGCCGGTAACGGTGGCGCTGGTTCAGTTTCATTCCGCCGCGAGGCCCACGTCTCAAAGGGCGGCCCCGATGGCGGCAACGGGGGCACGGGCGGCAGTGTCTGGCTGCAGGCAGACCCCAACGTGGTTTCCCTGTTGGCTTTTCGGGACTTTCCTCACCGCGAAGCCACTTCTGGCAAACACGGTTCTGGCAAGAAGCGCCACGGAGCCAGCGGCGACGACACCGTTGTGCTGGTGCCGGAAGGAACCCTCGTCAAGGATCGCGATGGAACAATCCTTGCCGACCTCAGCGAAGCCGGTGCGCGCTGGATGGCTGCCGAAGGCGGCCGAGGCGGCCGAGGCAACGCCAGTTTCCTAAGCCAAAAGCGTCGTGCTCCAAACTTTGCGGAGCAAGGCGAATATGGCGAGGAGTTTTATTTCAATCTCGAATTGCGCCTGATGGCAGATGTGGCTCTCGTGGGGTTTCCCAACGCTGGAAAGAGCTCGCTGATCTCGCGCATGTCGGCGGCCAAGCCAAAGATCGCCGATTATCCGTTCACAACTCTCGAGCCGCACTTGGGTGTCGTTCGCGGTGATGACTACGAGTACACGCTGGCCGACATTCCGGGTCTGATCGAAGGTGCCAGTGAAGGAAAGGGCTTGGGCCACAAGTTCCTTCGTCACATCGAGCGCGCTCGTGCCTTGCTGATTCTCATTGACCTTGCGTCGACCGAAAGGGACGCTGCCAAACAAGAAGAGACGTTGCTAAGTGAGCTGGGTAACTACTTGCCAGAACTCCTGGAACGTCCACGGATGATTGTTGGTTCGCGAAGCGATGCTGCGAGCGCTCTAGAAATGAATGCTGATTGGAAAGGCATGCGCGTCTCGTCGGTAACAGGCGAAGGCATCACCGAACTCGCCGGACGTCTGTCGACGCTCGTCGAAGAGAGCCGCGCAAATACCGGCCACGTTGTTACTTATGTGGTTCAGCGTCCGGTTCCAGAGGGCGTCGTTGTCGAACGTGACAACGAGATGTTTGTCGTCAAGGGAAAACAGGCGGAACGCGCGGTTGCGCTCAACGACCTTACGAACCTTGCTGCGCTTTCATACGCCGAAGATCGATTGCGTCGCATCGGCGTCTATAGAGCCTTGGCAAAGGCTGGAGCGCGTAGCGGCGACACGGTTGTAATTGGAAAGCTCAGCTTTACCTACGAACCGGATTGATGTCGTGCGTGTAATCGTCAAGATCGGAACGTCGTCACTCACCGATGAAACCGGCGCAATCGACCCCAAGTCGGTGCACAAGGTTTGTAACGACATTGCGCAACTAAGAAGCGCGGGTCATTCGGTCATCCTCGTCACGTCTGCCGCAATTAGTGCAGGGCTTCCTGTCCTTGGGTTTTCGGGCAAGCGTCCTAAGAACACCAAGACGCTCCAGGCTGCGGCCGCCGTTGGTCAGAGTCGTTTGTTGAAGCTCTACGACGAGGCCCTTGATTCGCACGGTTTGGTCGGTGGCCAGATTCTCTTGTCTCCAAACGATTTCTTTAATCGCACGCAATACCTGCATGTTCGGGAAACGCTCGATGAATTGCTGCGCCTCGGCGCCGTGCCGATCATCAACGAAAACGACGCCGTTGCCGACGACGAGATTCGTTTTGGTGATAACGACCGCATCGCCGCGCTGGTCTCACATGCAATGCGCGCCGATCACCTGATTCTCCTGACGGACATGGCTGGCTTGATGACTGCAGACCCGCGGGTTGATCCTGATGCGCGAGTGATTGAACACGTTGTGCGCATTGATTCTGAGCTGTTGGCAATCGCTGGGCCGTCGGGAACAAATCGAGGTTCGGGCGGAATGACTTCCAAGGTCACCGCCGCGGCCATTGCGTCGTGGTCCGGCGTGGTGACAACCATTGCCGGCGCAGCGCGGCCCGATGTTTGCATCGACGCGATTGCAGGAAAGTCTGTCGGCACGAGAGTCGAAGCCAGCGACAAGACAATGACTGCGCGAAAGCTATGGGTTGCCTTTGCATTGCCCATGGCCGGGGTCATCAGTGTTGACTCAGGCGCGGCCAAGGCGCTCACGGCGGATGGAAAGTCGCTCTTGTCGGCAGGTATCAAGTCGGCTGACGGTGAGTTCCAGGCGGGTCAAGGTGTTGAGATTGTGGACCCCGACGGCTCTGTCGTGGCTCGCGGAGTTACTCGGCTCGACTCCTCCAGCGTTGCGCGTTACGCCGGCACTCAGCAGGGAGACTTGCCGGTCGACGTGTCCTCGGTCGTGGTTCATCGCGACAACCTTGTGGCGCTCAAAGACCTTCTCTAGACGTCAAGCCAGGGGACGGACGGGTCACATTTTTGTTTGGCTCAACCGGCTGGCACACTCGAATCAACATGGTTTCTCCATTGAACATTTCTCCAGTAGTCGCTGCTGCTCAAGCAATTTCTGCCAAAAAGCGGTTCGCGGCCGCCCAGATCAACCGCCAATACGCGAACCTTGCAACCATCTTCTTGTTGGTGGCCGTCTTCGTCTACGTCGCTGCCCGCACCGTTGATTTCTATTCAGTGATTGTTTTTGTTGGTGCAATTGCTATTTCCGTGGCGGCAAAGGCTCGTGCCGAATCGCTGGAGCGCAAGATGTGGTGGCATCAAATGCGCGCCGGTCTCGTTGGTGAACTGACTGACCAGAACGGGGGTCGCATGGTTATCGATCTTCGCGATTCCGCACACAGCACCGATGAGCGAATGGCTGATGAGCTCCCTCGGGTGTCCGGTGATTGAGTCTTTGCGCTCGATTGTCCTGAAATAATCGGGACGTAGTCATTTTCGATTCTGTCTGACAGGTGTTTGCCCATGAGATCGGTCTCAATAGTCAGTTCACATGCTTTTCGCGAGGGCGAAGTCCAAGCCGTCATGTCACAAGTTGGCGCGCGCTATGACAATGACATTTGGCGCTTGATCAGGAACAACCGCATGGTCATGGTCCAAATCGGCAATGAAGACCTGCCTGTCATGTTCACGCGCAGCCAACTCGACGAGATGGGCGAACTAATGCGCGCAAGGCCCAAAGGCCGCTTGTCATTGGTTTTTACCGACAGCGAAGACGGGTTTGAAGAACAGATGGCGCGAGCGTTGGCCATTGCTTTTTCAGAGCGATGGTCGATCGTGTTCAACGACCACACGGGCTCGGTGCAGCTGGTGCAACCCGGCGGAATCCGCTGAGCCGCAGCTCCTGGGCTGGTTTATGAGGGGACTGTCGGACGCAGCTCACTGCGGGTTTAGTAGTTCTCGTTTGGGATGTAGTCCGCCAGGCTCAGTATCATAATTAAGGTGTTGTACGTGCGAAACGGGCGTCAAGCTGGGGGTCCATCCGGCAATTTCAAGAGACGCATTGCCGTTCGCCGTACCTTCGGCGCCTTGTTGGCTGCCATTTTCCTTTGGCTGATAGTCGGCGTAGCTGTCCCATCTTTCGCCGAAGCGGCAGGGCGTGGTCGTTCCGCACTAGGCGGTGGCAGCCTCGAACTTGCCGCCCCGGCGGTAAGTGGCGCGCCCAGCGGTGGCGGGTCAAGCGGCGCAGGAAGTGTGCCTCAGGGCGGTGACCCTTCGTCAACCACGCAAACCAGTGCAGGCGTCGGCGGAAGCGTTGTGCCAAATCGCGACCGCGTGGATCCAGATTCCGTTACGGCGCCCGGTGGAAGTGTTGCTCCCGCGTCAAGTATCGCCGAAGCGTCAGGTGGAAACTCGCTGACCGAGGGGATTGTGAACCAAGCCATCAATGCAGTGGCTTCGATTATTGGTAACGCTGCGGCAACTGCTGTTCGCACAATCGTGTTCGGGTTTGCATTCGGCGCATCCGATACCAACGTCTACTCAAATTGTGGAACCGGTCAAGCGGGCTGTTGGGTCGGTGCGCAAGTCAACATGATGAAGGTGATTGCGCTTCCGTTGTTGTTGCCGCTTGTCGTCTTGGCGATCGTCCAAGGCGTTATTAAGGGCTCGTTGTTCCGAATCCTCAAGACAATGGCTGTGATGATTCCGGTTGCCTTGCTTGGGTCCACGTTTGCTCAACCGGTAATTCAGCTTCTGTTGAACATCGTCGACGACATCTCGGTGATATTTGCGGCGTCCGCTTCGGAAGACATCGGCAAGGGTGTCGAAAACATCACGCGTTACATGCTGCAGCCATCGCTGTTCAGCGACAACGGGCCGCAGGGCGTCTTCATGTTGATCTTCTTGGGCATTGCGATTGTGTTGTCGAGCTTGTCGGTTCTGGTTGTGCTGTTGTTGCGCACGGCATCGATCTACATCGCCACAATGTTTTTGCCAATTGCTTTTGTAATGCTCGTGTGGCCTTCGACTGCGAAGTACTTCCACAAGATGGTGCAGTTCTTGGCAGCCATCATATTTTCCAAGATCGTCATGATTGCCGGCTTGGCAATGGCGTTTTCGACGCTTGCCGCAATTGGTGTTGCTGACACAACGGTTGGCACTACTGCGCTCGACGGTGCTTCCGTTGCCAACGCGGGCCAAGCAGGTGCAGAAGCGTCAGGCAGCGAAGTGTTCGCGCAAGTCATGTTGTTTCTGGGAATGATGTGGCTGGTTACGTTCTCGCCGAACGTGATCATGAAGTTCCTCGACAACTTCTCCTTGGGCGAGGGCGCGGCTGCGGCATCGAGCCACCTCACGGCTCACGATTTCACCAACGCGATCATCTTTATTGGTCGTGTTGAGGGCATCACTAGCTCGGCGCGGGAAATCGGCCAGCTGGTTGCGAACCACAGACGCGACGCACGCCTCGCCGGCAACGTCTCAAGAGAAGAACATCTTGCGTCGACCTTGGGAATTGAACGTCGCAACGGTAGTGATTACTTCACTGGATACGAACTAACCGAAGCCGATCTCGCGCATATAAGTGACCCGATTGAGCGAGAACGACTGATGGAGATGTCGCGCTCAAGTGACTTCAACGAAGTCTTGCTTGCCAACATTGCTTCGCAGGCTGGCCAAAGCGGCTGGAGCATGGTGGACATCAAGAAGGACTTCATCGGGGAAGATGAAGCCCACCCCGGAACCGCTTCAGTTCACGGCGTCGAGATGATCAAGAACGGCGGTCCAGGGGCAGGCGAGAAGATGTTCGTCGCATTCGCCGACGCCAATACCCGCGAAGGCACGCCCATCATCACTCTTGATCCGCGTCACCTAAAGCTCGCTGCCGCCGAAGCCGAGAGCAACGGTATTCAGAACACGGTCTTCCTTACTGGAACATCGTCGGCGATGGGCGTTACCAACCGGGATATGTTCAGAATGTTCCAGGACGAAGCCAGCAAGCTTTCCAGGAACATGAACGGCGCGAATATTCGTGTCACGAGTGGCGACTACGGCGATCTCAACTCGCAGCTTTCCAACATTGACACCCGCACGGGCGACTGGCGTCAGGTGGCCGATGAACGGCAAACTCGTCACGAGCGTTACGCCCACTATCCAACCGGGCCTGGTGGCCCTGCGGCAGGTGGCCCCGGTTTCGGTGGTACTCCCGGCACTCCAGGGCCTGGCACACCTGGGCCTGGCACACCAGGTACTCCCGGGCCTGGTGGCGCGCCAAGACCAGGAAGACCCGGCACACCTGGCACACCTGGCGCGGGCGGTACACCAGGAACACCCGGCACGGGCGGTACTCCAGGAACAGGTGGCGCGCCAAGACCCGGCGGCGCGCCAAGACCCGGCGGTACTACTCCCGGGGTGACTATTCCTGGCAGTCCTGGATCGACCCCCAATGGTCCGCCGACTAATCCGCCCAATCGGAATTGGTTCTCGAGCGGCGGTCAGACTGGTGCGAGTGCTGCAGCAGCGGCAGCAGCAGCAGCGGCCGCTGCAGCAGCGGCAGCAGCGCGCAGGTCGAATCGCACTCAACCGAACCCTCGGACGGCACAACAACAGCCTACTGCGCAGCAACAGCCAAACGTGCAGCCGAACGTGCAACGGAACCGGCCGTCTGACTCCGCTCGGCCGTTTGGGGCAACTCGTACCGCGGGCTCAAATGAAAGCGGTCCGTCCAAGCGGCCGCCGCGTAAGTTTTTCAAGACGCCCAAGCGTCGCACGAAGTGGTAGTTGCCGGGGGCCCGTCAAGAGTGAATCGAGTGCCGAGGCTGAATCAAGGTTGGCGATCAGGCCTGGTAGTTCGTTATTTTCTTTGCAATGACTGAATCCTCTGCCCCGGCAAACGATGCAAACAACCCCGGCTCGCCTGATGGTGGTTTTGTAAACAATGAGGCTGACACCACTCGACGGGAAAACGAGGAGCGGGAAAGGCGCGAGCAGGAGCGCGAGCAAGCACGTGGATATGGGCGCAAGGGCCGTGGGCTCTTTCGTCGGTCGGGGTCGAGGCGCAGCGATACTTCAAAACGCGCCATTGGTCCTGGCTCAATGGCGCTTATTACTATTCTAGGAGTGGCTGCTGCGCTGGCTGGTTGGTTCGGTGCCAAGGCGGAAAACATCCCCGCGGTAGGGACCGGAACGACAAACGTTCGCGATTTGGGAACGGGCTGTGTCTTGGATGCCGACACCCTTGAGCCCAACAGAGAGCTTGCGCAAGGCTCGTGTGACCAGCGACCAGTTGACCGTGATGGCAGGCCTGCTCAAGAGAAGCTTGGCTCCGTGGAGCGCCCCGATGTCGCTGGCTCCCGTGGGGGAGAGCCGACAAGTGTGCCGACACCTGAAGCGCCTTCGCGCTCTATTGGTCTTGGTATTGGGCTTTAAGAGCCAACTCCGCGCTTGCGGTTTGCCAATAGTTCGGCAACTTCAAAGGCGAGGTCGGCGGACTGTCGCGCGTTAAGACGTGGGTCGCACATTGTTGTGTAGCGAGTCGGCAGATCATCTTCACCTAAAGCCTGGCTTCCGCCCAGGCATTCGGTGACATCGTCGCCAGTCAGTTCCATGTGGATGCCTCCGGGCCAGGTCCGAAGGTCTCTGTGAACGGCGAAAAAGCCTTTGACTTCGGCTATTACGTCGTCAAAGTGTCGCGTTTTCTGACCGTTGGTGCTGGTCTTGGTGTTGCCGTGCATTGGGTCACATGCCCACACAACATTGTGTTCAGCGTCGCGAACTGCTTCGATGATCGGCGCAAGGTTTGTTGTCACTTTCTCAGAACCCATCCGAGAAATAAGTGTGAGACGACCGGGAATGCGTTCGGGGTTTAGTAATTCGCACAGTTCAAGCACCTCATTCGGCGTTGCGTTGGGTCCAACCTTTGCGCCTACCGGGTTTTTGATCGAACGCAAGAACTCAATGTGTGCGCCGTCTGCGTTGCGGGTGCGCTCACCGACCCAAACCATGTGCGCTGAACATCCGTACCAGTCTCCGGTTGTGGAGTCTTGACGAGTGAGCGGGTTTTCGTAATCGAGAAGTAAGGCCTCGTGACTTGTGTAGAAGTCGACTGAATGAAGCGCTGTTTCACTTGCGGAATCAATGCCGACGGCACGCATGAAAGTAAGTGCGCGTTCAATCTCTGATGCCATGGCTTCGTAACGTTGTCCCTGCGGGCTTTGCGCAACAAACTCAAGGTTCCAGTTGTGCACCATTGACAGGTCCGCAAAACCTCCGGTTGTAAATGCGCGCAAGAGATTAAGAGTGGCTGCCGACTGGTGGTAGGCACCGAGCATTCGTTTGGGATCTGGAATGCGCGCGGCTTCGTTTGGTTCTTCGCCGTTGATGATGTGTCCGCGAAAGCTTGGCAATTCAACGCCGTCAACGGTTTCAGTCGCCGAAGAGCGCGGCTTTGCAAACTGCCCGGCGATTCGCCCGACCTTCACGACCGGCAAACCGCCTGCGTAGGTTAAGACGAGTGCCATTTGCAGGATGATTTTCAGTTTGTTGCGAATGGTTGGTGCACTTGCGTCGTGAAATGACTCGGCGCAATCGCCCGCCTGCAGCAAGAAAGCGCGTCCCTCGCTGACTCGGCCAAGTTGGCGCATCAACTCGCGAGCCTCGCCCGCAAAGACGAGTGGGGGAACGGCTTCGAGTTGTTGGCGAACGGTGTCCAACTCATTGGAGTCGGGCCATTGTGGTTGTTGTTTGGCCTCGAGGTCTTGCCACTTGCTCAGTTCGGCTGGAAGGGTCATTTGTTTCCTGGGTGCTGGTTTGTCTTGTCGCCCTGCGGCGCAATTGGAAGCGGCGCAATGTGAATGCCTTCGGAGTCCAAGACATGTTTGATCTGGCTGCGTAGTTTGCGCGAAACAGACCACTGCTCAAGCGGCTTTGTCTTGACGGCGAGTTTCAGCAAAACGCCGTACGGGCCGACCTCTTCAGGTCCCCAAACTTCGGGTTCTTCGATGAGGATGCCCTGAAAAGCAGGGTCTTGCCACATGCGGTCGGCTTCGGTCTTGATGACGGTTATTGCCTTCGGAATGTCGGTGCCGATGTCAAGGCGAAAGTCAATGACGGCGCGCGCCCACTGTTGACTCTTGTTTGCAACGCTCGTGATCTCGCCATTCGGAACGTGCCACAACGTGCCATCGACATCGCGCAAGCGGGTGATTCGAAGGCTGACGGATTCGACTGAACCCGCTGCGCCACCGACGTCAATGACGTCACCGACTCCGTATTGGTCTTCAGTCACGATGAAAAAGCCAGCGAGAAAATCTCGAACGATGTTCTGTGCACCGAAACCGAGGGCAGCAGTTGCAATTCCAGCACCTGCAAAAACTGGCGCAAGGTTGATGTCCAAAGTCTTGAGGATTGCAAAGAAGGCAACAAGGCAAACAGCGACCGTTGCAAGTGAACGCATGACCGCGCCGATGGTTTCTGCTCGCTGAATCTGGCGAACGGATTGATATTCGCCGGTGGCTTGCAGTGCGCGAGGCGTGCGGCTCCTGATGCGTGCGAGGCTGCGCTGCATTTGGTCGCCCTGAATGCCCGAAACGGTTTTGCGAATGATCCGTCGGACAACCCTCAGCGTGACCCACGCGACGATGAGAATGAGGATGATGCGCAGCGGTGCCGAGATGTAGTCGACGACCTTCAGCGCGGTTTCGGAATCAGTCGCGCGTTCGGCAAGGCGGCAAAGCGACGAGGTGCACTTGAAATCTTTTTCCGTGTCGGCTGCGGCAAGGAACGTTTGGGACATGGATCAATCGTAAGGTGGGTGAGTGGCAACGCGTGCGCGGATTGGAATATTTGGCGGAACTTTTGAACCCGTTCATCACGGGCATCTGATCGCCGCAGAGTATGTGTTTGAGGCCTGCGGCTTGCACAAGGTCCTTTTCATCGTGGCTGCCAACCCTTGGCAAAAGTCCGGCGAGCGGGTGATTGGCGATGCCGAGGAGCGTTTCGAGATTGTCTCTGACGCCATTGCCGACGTTCCTCATTTCCACGCCGACCGCCGCGAGATTGACCGGGGCGGCCTGACTTACACGATCGACACCCTTCGCGAGCTGCGTGCCGAGATGCCAGATGTCGACTTCACCCTGGTTTTGGGTTCAGATGCCGCGGCAAAGATCGATTCTTGGAAGGCCGCCGACGAAATTGCCGGCCTGGTTGACCTGGCTGTTGTTGCTCGGCCTGGCACTCCGGTTCCGCATCTGTCGCCACGCTGGAAAGTTACGCAAGTGCCTTCCCCGGCTGTCGATATATCAAGTACGGCGATAAGGGAGCGGCTCGCCGCTGGTCGAAGTGTGCGATTTTTCGTGCCAGAAACCATTCTCGAAAGAGTCAGTCGAGTGTGGGGCTAGCATCGTCGCTTCGTTCGGCCAGGTAGCCGACAGAAAGGCAAAGCATCGGCGTGAGTAATTCCCAATCCACTATCGACGAGAACCGGAGCCGGTTTTTTGCCGTGGTGGCAGCCAGGGCAGCCGATGCCAAGAAAGCCATCAACCCCTTGGTTCTTGACGTGGGCGACTTGCTGTCGATCACCGAGGCCTTTGTGATCGTCAGTGCATCGAACTCTCGCCTTGTTGCCTCAATTGCCGAAGAGGTCGAAAAAGAGGTCAAGAAAGCCGGTGGTCCGGGTCCTAAGCGAATCGAGGGTCGCCAGGACGCCAGCTGGATCTTGATGGACTACGGCGACTTTGTAGTTCACGTGTTCCTTGAAGAAACGCGCGACTTTTACAACCTCGAAAAGCTTTGGGCAGATTGTCCGCGCATCGACTGGCAGGCAGCCGACCAAGCCAAAGTTGTCAACGACTAATTACTTGGCGGCGGCAGGCTTGCCGTAGTCGACCTGGATTGCTTGCATCTTGTCCCACGGGAAACCCTTGAGTATTTGATACCCAGGCGTTCCGTTGAACATGGCGTCCCAAGGGTTCACGCCGGTTGCGGCTTCGACGGCGTTGCCGTTTTCTGCGTGAACGGCGTTGCTTCCTTTGTCCATCACTATGAAGCCGTATTTTTGCGCGGCTGTTGCAACCGCTGTTGCAACCGGGTGCAGTCCGAGCGAGTCAACGTTAATGCTTGGGTCTAGACGGAAACGCTGACCTTCGATTGGCATGTTTGGCTTGTTGTCCGGATTAACGCCGTCTGTGCGCTGGGCGGGGTGTAGGAGAAGGTCGCCTTTTCGGCGTCAAGGACCGAGATCATGATTGCGTGATTGATTTGTCCCTGTTGCATTTCGCGAATGCCGACTGCCGTAAATCCCGCCGGAAGGCCAGTTGCGGTTGCACCGCCACCCGTTGAGAAAGTGGCTTGAACGCGAGGCATTCTCCATGCGGCCGCCCCAGCATGCGTACCAACCATCTGACTTCTTGGAAACAACCCAGTACTCCCACAGCTCGTCGGTAGCCGGGTCGTAAATCGAGATCTCTTTGTCCGTGCCTTCAGAAACCATTGCATTGTCAGGCATTGGAACGTTCTTGAAGTGCGCGCCGTATGCGGGGTCGTAAAGCTGCAACGGAACTGTGCTTTTGTTCTGGCAGTTGTCGAACTTCAAGTCGATGCGCTTGGTTTCTGGTCCAACTGTGAAAGTCGCAGCGTTGTACGCGTTGTAGTTGAACGCGGCAGTGCCATCCCACTGGCTGGCGATCTGGCTGTTGAGCGTTGCAACGACAGCGGCACTGTTCGGGGCCAGCGGCGCTTTGGAAATGTCTTTTCGTAGATCGTTGTCTGCGCTCATTACGTTTGCGGGAAAGAGAGGGCCGTATGTGATCTTGACCGTTGGCGCGACAGTGGTTTTGGGGGCAGTCGTCGGCGCGGGTGCTGTCGTTGTGGTTTGTGCGGGCTGCGGTTGAGTCGTTGACGGTGTTGGCGTGTTGGACTTTGCGACGATCGATGTCGTTGCGAGCGCTGCACTTTCTGACGTCTTGGCTGTCAGTTGAACGTGGCCGGCGAAACCGGGCGTTAGTTCGAAACCCAACTTCAGCGTTCCGTTGGCGGTTGAGGGAACCGTGCCGCTGCCACTGCCTCCGTCAACCTTTGCGTCAACGGTGATCTGTGTGCTGTGGGCGAATCCTTGTCCGGTGACGATGATTATTTGGTCGAGCTGCGACGCGGAAAGTGTCGGGGTTGGGGACTCTGCAAAGGCAATCGTCGTTCCGCTAGTCGCGCTGATGGTTGCCAGTGCGCTTGCCGCGAGCTTCTTGTTCCAAAGCCTCACTTGTTACCTCGGTCGGTTCAGTATCGCATCATGATACGTACCACCTCTTGAACCAACCGACCTGGGCAAGACCTGGGCAAGAGCGCCGAGCGGGAGAAGGCAACGAGGCAACCGGGAGCCCTTTAGGGCGAACAAC
>JBDIBA010000019.1:0-35814 GCA_039812705.1 Acidimicrobiia bacterium | reverse complement strand
GCCCAACTGCGCCTGCTCAATCCCCGCTTGACCGACACCAGCTTGACCCGCGCCGACTTGACCTGTGGTGACCTGTTGCGCAGCGGGAGGAATCGCCCCTTGCTCGGGCACACCCGACTGATCAGTCTCGGGTTGAGCCGCACCAGGCTGACGCGCCGGCTGACCTGTTTGACCTGTTGAAACCGGCGGACCCGACTGACCTGTTTGTGCGATTTCGGGCGGGTTGGCACGCAAGAACTCCTGGAATTGCGTGTCGAACTGGTCAAAGCCCGTTCCCTCAATTGACGACTCTCTTGAGTCCTGCCGTCCGCGCTGCGGTTGCAATCCACCACTTGCGACATCGGGAGCTGACTCCCTGGAATCTTGATGACCAGGCTGCCGATGAAAGCCGTGGCTCATGTCGGGCGCCCCTGCCTGACGCTCTGGTTGTTGCAGCTGCTGCGGTTGCTGGGGCTGAGATTGCTGGACCGGAAGCTGTTGGGGCTGATGTTGTTGGATGGCTTGTGTTTCAGCTTGCTGTTGAGCGGCCAAGCGTGCCTGTTCTTCCAGCAGGCGTTGCTGTTCAAGCATCTGTTGCTCCAGACGGGCCTGCTCAGCCGCCGCGGCCTGTCGCTGTTCCTCCAGACGCTGTTCTTCGGCCTGCTGAAGCGCAAGTTGGGCCGCTTCTTGCTCGGCGGCCTGAGTAATCGCGCGCTGACGTGCCTGCTCATCTGACTCGCCACGCCTCACCAAAACCTCGGTCTGACGCTGAGTGAACTGACGGCCGAACGTCCCCGGGTTCAAGACCACACTTTGACCTCTGGCGTGACGCAAGAAGTCGAGGCCAGTCATCACCATGTAGGGCTGCTCGCCCATGTCAAAGCGGTGAAGGTCGTTCTCGAGTTCGCCCAATGAAGTCCAGAACGGAATGGACCGCTCTCCGTTGTTTTCCAACTCAATGAAATCCAACGCATTGCGAGGGTCTTCGATGTGAAACGACTGACCCCCTGCGCTAAACGAGGACTGCTGGACTTGCTTCGCCGTAGCCAAGAAAAAGACGCTGTTGGTCAACATCGCCCGCAAGAAAGGCTCGCGATAAGAGGAGTCGTTCGTCGCGCGTCGCAATAAGACAGTCAGATCTGTCTGGTCGAACGAATCACTCATGGTTCAGGAAAGTAGCTAATTAGGCACCCCTTCGCAGGCACCTTCCCAAATGTATTCGCAGGTCGCGGTGCGTCCCAGGGCGTCACATCCGCTCCAGAGCTTGGAGGCCAATGAGCGACATCGCATCTTCTAAAACCGCCACAAACAGCCCACAAAGCGTCAGCCTTGACCGTTTAACGCGCTCTTCTACCCCACTAGCCAACACCGGACACTTCTCGTAGAACGAGCTGAACGTGTTCGCAAGGTCGTAGATGTAAGTGCAAAGCACGTGCGGTTCATAGCCATCAAGCACAGCGGCAACAGCGCGACCATAACCAAGCAACGCCAACGCAAGGTCTCGCTCGCCTTCTTCGGCAATGGTGATGTTCTGTGCAGGGTTGGAATCAGCCTTACGCAGGATCGACTTCGCACGAGTCAACGCATATTGGATGTATGGCCCCGTGTTGCCATCAAACGAAGTCATGGTGTCGACATCAAACACGTAGTTCTGAGAACGGTCGCTTTTCAGCTCCATCCATTTCACGGCACCAATTCCAACCGCCTGACCAAGCGCCTTGATCTCGTCGGAACTCCAGTCACTGTGTCTGTCATCAACCAACTCAGTCGACTTTGCAACGGCCAGGTCTAATAGATCGACAAGTCGAACAGTGTTCCCCTCGCGCGTCTTGAACGGTTTGTTGTCCTTGCCCATAACCATTCCAAACGCAATATGAACGGCTTCGGTTTGATCAAGCCAACCGGCCATCCGCGCAACCTCGAACACCATTGCAAAGTGCTGCGACTGCCGCGCATCAACTACATAAAGCGCAACATCTGCGCGGTCAGACTCAACAGTGTGCTTAAGCGTCGCCAGGTCGGTCGCCGCATAGCCAAACCCGCCATTGGACTTCTGCACCATCAACGGAAACGCATTGCCGTCCTTGTCTTTGAAGCCATCAGGGAACACGCACTGCGCACCTTGGCTCTCTACAAGCAGGCCCTTCTGACGAAGCTCGTCAACAACACCATCCAACATGTCGTTGTACATGGATTCGCCCCGGTAATCCGCTTCGCCAAGCGTGACCCCCAGAATCTCAAACACATGATCAAAGTTCTCTTTTGAAACGGCAACCAGCTTTTCCCATAACTCGATGGTCGCAGGATCGCCATTTTGCAGGCCAACAACCCTGTCGCGAGCTCGCTGTTTGAATGCCTCATCGCTGTCAAACTTCGCCCGTGCCGCGCGATAAAGCACCTCAAGGTCATCCGCGCGCAACAACTTCGACTCGTCTTGTTCGGACTCGTCAAGAAACTGCACAAGCATTCCGAATTGTGTGCCCCAGTCACCTAGGTGGTTCTGACGAATGACCTTGTGACCAGAGGCTTCGAGAATGCGAACGATGCAGTCACCAATCAGCGTTGAGCGGATGTGACCAACGTGCATTTCCTTCGCCACATTCGGCGCCGCGTAATCAACCACGAAAGTCTTTGCATGGGTAGTCAACGCGCGACCTAACGCTGCGTCGACTCGTTGCGTATCGACCATGTGTCCAAGGTGCCCATTGGAAAAGGTGCAATTCAAAAAGCCCGGCCCTGAAGGCTCAATTAGCTCTAATGCACTACCAGCTCGCTTACGAATCTCCTCAACCAATTCACCTGCAACATCGCGCGGCGGACGACCAAGCTTCTTGCCAAGCTGAAGCGGACAGTTGACCTGATAGTCGGCAAAGCGCGAAGGCCGCACGCTCGGATCTACATCACCAGCGACATCCGGATAGAGCTCCACCAATGCCTCGGACGTCCAGCGTCGCAGCTGTGATTCCAAGTCGACGTCAATTACATCTGGCTTGTCAGTTGCTGAACTGGACATCAATTCCCTTTGCTGGATCTGTTGCTACTTAGATTTCTTTACCTGTCGGCGGCTTGCTTAACCGCCTCGCCAGTCGTGCCAATCGATCAGCCGAACGGACGGGCAAGACAGCCGAGGGCTTAGTTTCTCACCACTCCTTGTGTCTGTCTGCGAATGCGGCCATATCGCCCGCGATGAGCATCCGCCCACGGCCTAGCCAGTATCTGCAGGCGGAGCCCGAAGATCTTCAGCGAGACGCAGCTGCGTTGGAGCAACCACCTCGGGCGCTTGCCATGAACCCGCCAATGCGTAGCCCTTGTTCGTGATCAAGCGGTGATGAAACGAACACAGCTGCCGTGCGTTCTCGTAACTGGTTTCGCCCTTCTTAGAGAACCGCTTGATGTGGTCCTTCTCCAGGTATGACTGAGCCCCACAGCCTGGGAACTGACACCGCGTGTCGCGGAACTCGATGGCTTCGCGCGTTACTGATTTCCAGTACCGAGACTTGGACGTGACGGTCTTCACGTCTCGCCCGTCCGTGACAAGAATCTTGAAAAGCGAATCTGTCATGAGTTCCCGCGCGGTCTGAACAGAGACCTCACCACAGCCTTCGATTTCGCAGACTTCGTCCGCCTCTTTCCAACCGCGCTTGAGTGCGCGCACGTCAACTATGACTTTCGCGTCTACTTGTCGCTTTGAGTTCACTTCGGCATCGGACGCGCTAGCAAGGTCGACCAGAGCATCGGCAAGATTCTGTTCCCGCGTGTCGTAAATGCCGCTTGAGCGTTTGGCTCTAAAGATAGAGTCCTGTTTGCGCTTCAAGCGGGCAACAAGGCCAGCCCCGTCGGACGGGGTTACCTTCGCGAACAAGTTGACCATGCCAGACCCATCGGTCCAGATGCGGCACATTCGGAACTTGCGCCGCGACTCGTCCGCCCGCGACTCAAGCTCAAGAGTGGAAGCCCGGGCACGAGCGGCTTGGCGCGCCAGGTCTGTCAGCGGCTGAGTCCGCGCAAACTCGATCAATTCCTTGGCTTTCGCATCGTTAACGGCACCGCTGACAATGTGACGGGCTTCTGCTTGCGACACCTCTCCATTGCGCAAGGCGGCGTCGAGCGATGGCAATTCCGACGCCCTTTGAGCCACCTCTAACTGACGTCGCGATTCACCACGAGTCAGACCGCCAACGGACGAGGCAAACGCCGACGAGTCTCTCCACCCTTCAACTTGGTACGCGCCGGACTGATCGACCCGGAGCTGCGCGCGCCCAAGAGCCGCCTGCAATTGGGCAACGGCACGCGACAATTCGCGGACCCAAGTCATCGCCTGGCCGCCATCCATCACGTCGAAGTCGACGTTGCCAACGCGCACAGCAACATCAACAAGCTCTGCAACAACAGAGCCGTCCGCCACTTCCACAACAGGGTTGCCAACTGCTTCAACCACGAACATCAATGTAGCACGCCTGTTCGACCGCTGCAAACACTTGTTCGCGTTTCCACCGAACAACTTCAAACCACATCCGGCAAAAGTGGTGCTCCCGGCAGGATTCGAACCTGCGGCACAAGGTTTAGGAAACCTCTGCTCTATCCCCTGAGCTACGGGAGCAGGGAGCTGGGAGCTGGGACTTTCTATGGGACATTCACGGGGACAAACCTGTCGCGAAATCCAGTTCCAGACCCAGAACCTCGAAACACAGGTTACCCGCCCGAGGCAGAGGGCGATGTCGAAGTTCAATTGCGCATACTGACGTGCTCTGATCGAGACGATCGACATCCGGGCGCGCCTCAACTGCCGATTACCGGCGGTTGGAAGCATCACGCAGCCAGGTGCTCGTCAGGAGGCGTGGCACCATCGCGACGCATGGTGCCACTTGAGCCCCAGCGGTACTTTGCGATGGAGTTCACCACGTGCGCATGAGCGACAAGATCAAATAGCTGGCATTGCCAACCAAAGCTGCGAGCACGACGTAACGGCAAATAGTCATCGATGCGCCGGTTCTGTGATTCGGCGTCTTGCCGGCGGCCGTAGATGGCGTCGTAAAGCTTTGATCCAGGTGGGACCAGCCTGACATTTTCAGCTCTGTTGAAACCCCTGGCTTTGTCTTCGTCATTGCTGTGGGTACGCTCACGAATGACTTCGGTGTGCTCGCCACAGCTGCATACCGCTCGATACTCCACGTACATGCGGTAGGTCTTCTTATTCTTGCGGCGAAGGTCGCCCAACCATTCGAGTCGCACGAGATTCCGTTTGCCACTTTCGTCATAGATCCCCTTCGTCAGCCAGCCACCTTGATGCCAGATCTCGATGGATCCCCGTGTGCAGTTCTTGAAGGCATGGCTTCTGATGAACCCCTCCTTTTCTGCCAGACGTTCCCCGGTCTTCTTGTCGACCTTGGCAGCAGCAATCGGGGCAAACGGAACCCAACTCCATTCACGCTGCATCTCATCAAGATGCACACCACGACTGACGGTGTCGGTGATCACGCCAACGTTCCCGGGCAAAAGCGGTTCAATGACCCCGAAGTTCTTCATCATGACGTCGCCCTCAGAGTTGTGTTTGCCCTTCTCGTCCGGAACGTGATCGACGAACAGCACAGCACTCTGATACTCACCTACGTCTCGGATCCAGCCTGCTGCGAACTTGTTGCCTCGCACCCTGCGTTTGTCACCTTGCATGTGGAACTTCGCATCGGGATCGTGCCGACGTTGACGCTTCACGGTTGTGAGTTCACCCGTTGTTTTGTCGAGCAGCCGCACCTCACGCTCGTCACCCTTTGCGTAACTCGTTGCCGACTTGATGACCTTGCCGTCGAAAGCGATCATGCGATTCAACGCCGGTTCCCAGGGTTGGTTATCGGTAATGGGACAGCCGATTTCGACTGCAGTTTCGATGCCGGTTGTGGTCAATTGATGGCGGAAGCCGTCCAGCATGACATCCATGCCTTTGCGTCTCAACGTCTTGGCGAACCAAGTCCTATCAGGAGAACGATCTGGCAGATGCATCGATGTGTCATCGGGAAACATCTCAGCGACGACGTCTTGCATGTGTCTCCAGAAGCGTTCACCCTTCATCGCTGTTTCAGCCGCCCGGGCACTCTTCTTGATGTCGTTGACGCAAGCAACGACAAAGATCAAGTGCTTCGGGTAGATGCGTGGGCGTCCGCCGAGGTGCCGCTCGGGATCCGGAATCAGATCTGCGAATTCGTAGGTAGCCGGGTTGCGAAGGAGCGCCTCGATCATCTCTTCGTCGCTGATGCCGAGGTCATTGCGAACCTTGTGCTTGACCTCCCGGCCCCGCTTGTCGATCTCTACGACATTGTCGTCTTTCTTCGAGCGCTTCGTCATTGCGCACCGCCTTTGCGGTGCGCTGGTGGAACATCACAACGGCCCATCGGCACGTCGAGCAACTCGACTGCGTTGTCGAGATCACGGAAGCCAAGACGATGAGCAACCTCGACGACATCGTGCGTCTCTTCGAAGATGCGCCGTGCCAACCAGATGCGCAACGATGCTGGCTTGACCGCCGGGTCACGACGTAGCCCTGCTCGCCCGAGTGTCTCATGCACGATGTCGCACGCAGAAGCTTGCTTGCTTTCGAGAGACCCATTCCCGTCGTAGACGAGGCCGACAGTGGGTTCGTGATCGAGTGCTTCGATGCGACGCTGCAGTTGCACGACGCCCCATGTCGTCAGCTCACCCCAGCGAGGAAGTTGACGTCCACCGCAGAGCCAAACCCGCCTTCCTTTGATGTCGACGTCGGCAACAACGACGTTCGAGATCCCCGACGTGCTGGCACCCGCTTCCGCAATTGCCCAACCGACCGGGCGGCGGGTGTCACGACGACTGGTGAAGCTGTGCAGCCTGCAAAGTTCGACCTCTGCGTCAGTTAGAGCCCGAACACCACGACGCTTGTCACGCAAGACGCCCACGTCAAGCAACGGGTCGCCCTCAAAGACGCCGAGCGCTCGTAGCTCCCGGAAGAACAGATCTGCCGCCCAACGACGGTTGTCTTTCGTGCGAGCGCTCGGAAGTTTGCCACCATCCTTCATCGATGGTGCTTCGATCCAATCGACCACGTTTTGGGTGCAGACATCGGTGATGTCATCAATACGCTTGGCTCGGCTGAGGTACTTCGCAAAACGAGACTGAAGGCCCATTGCCTTGGTCACTGTGGTCTCGGCGTAGTCGCCTCGATCGACGGCATCGGCGAGCCGGGAAGCAACGAGCGTCAACGCAGCTTCTGGTGACAGCAGTTCGTCGCCGTCTATCGCCACGAGGAACACCTCGCCGAGTGCAATGAAATCAAGCATCTCCAACGAACGGGGGCCGTTGTAGAGAGCGGACGCCAAACGGTTGCCGAGCTCTTCGAGTCGGCTAGCGGTCGGCGGTGGGTGTGCGATGTGAGTGGACATCGTCGAGCCACTGTGTCGCGGGTTGCCTCTGACGGCGCTCGCCGCAGCGCGATTCCCGCTTGGCTGGACAAATGGTAAATAGCTACTGAGCTGCTACTTCTGCTCACAGCTGAATAATAGATTCAGCTGTGAGCAGAATTCAATCGCATTGCTGGTTACAATGCGAACCATGTCGCTTGAAGACGGTGCATCCGAGCTAGGGGGTCGAATCCGCGAGCGACGCCAGCGACAAGGTCTTGCGTTGAAGGCCACGGCAAAACAAGCAGGCATCTCACTTCAGTACCTGTCAGAGATCGAACGCGGACTCAAGCTACCAACGCTGGAGACACTTACGAAGGTTGCCGGAGCGCTCAACACGACCGTGGTCAAGCTGCTTCAGAACATCGACATGTTTGATCACCGCTAGGAGTTACCAGCCCACGCCAGCCGCAGTTAGGCAATGCCCTGAGCGGCATCTCCACTCAATGGGAGTGAGTCCATTGGGTAGCCCGCTTGCAGCTCCATGTCCTTTGAACGGTTGCGAAAGAAGTCGTCCCACATTTGCTTTACCCGCACCCCTGTGCTCTGCCAGTCGGTTCGCACTTTGTCGACAGTGGATGGGGCGAACATGGCACCACGCAAATTCAGGTCGACGCATCCACTGTTCTCATCTAGATGACCAACAAACCTTGCTGCTTCATCTCGAACTGCATCCGTACACCCGACCCAGTTGCCTGCATCGAATTCGGCAACTCGGCGCCGCAGTTCGCGGTCGATGCCATCGCGCCATTTGAAGTGATTCACGGTGAGCACCACTCGAGGTACTTCGTCTTCAGTAAAACTCCAGTGATTTCCGTGAGCGACATCGGCATCCGGTTTTGCGAAGACGATCTTGGGAGGATCGCCGTGAAGAAGTGCATGAGTAAGGAATCCACCGAGCGGATAGCGCTCATCGAGCGACACCGACCCATCCCAGTCGAGGATCGCGCCGCCATTTCCGATGCGGTCGTGTAGAACGCCAGGGATGACTCGTCTTCCGTCGGCGTTGGCACCTGCGATCAGGTCATCCAAGGCCACTGGAAGCGTAACGAATTCGTCCACGTCGGCGATGAGGTGGCAGGCACAGAACCCCATCAACGATCTCGTTTATGGGTACGGAGGGCCAAAATTGGTGCGACGTTCGGCGATGGCCGCGTTGAAGGCTGAGTCCAATCTCGACGTACTCTCGGCCATTCCTCGAATCGAATTCATGCCCGAAGTCGCTGCCGTAACGAGGTTCAATACGTCACCATTCGCCACTTGGCGCGCCGCGTTTCGCGAGTGCTGCATGTTGACTGCGGGTTCTGAGTACGGCATGCCTGACGAATTTGCTCGAACGCGCCTAAGCGCATGGACTGCGAAGGGGGCTGATCGAACCTTCGGATCATGGGCGTTGCATGGTGCGCGAGACGGTATCGCCTTTGCCGAACAGCATCGCAACGATCCCGATCGTCTGAAGATGATCAATGATCCCTCTCAGATGCGCGCTCATTTCGTTTCTCTCGGCTATGTCGAGACGGGTGTGGGTCGACGGTACATGGAGAAATCAGTAGCTAGCGACAGGAACGATGGAATCACGCCGCCTACGAGGACGCTGACATGAGCGTTGATTTCGACCCAAATGAGATTCTGGAACGGACGCTCATTGAGTTGGGCGTCAATCATGACGGCGTTGAGCCCATCCATGGAAGCAAAACCGCTGTCTACCGAATCGTCGGTGCCGGAATCATTGCCAAAGTGTCGTCAACCTTTGCTGACTGTTTGGACGCTGAAGCGCATAACATCGCCGCCCTTGCACCGTTCACTCGTCGCGTCGTGCGGCCCGCCGAGGATGTCCCACTCCTTGTCCATCGTAACGGAGCGAGCGTGCTCTTCACACAGGAGATCGCCACTGACGGCTCGACACCCAATGACTCGAAGCTGGCGGTAGAACTCGACTGCTTTCTCTCAGAGATTGAATGCGTCGATGTCGAGTTCCCTCTCTGGACGGAGAAATACGAGTTGACATCGGCAACCCTTCGAGACTTCGAAGGAACAACCGCCGATGAGCTCACGGCTTTGGAAACGGCGTTCGTCGAGCCATTGCTCGAGCGTGATTGGAAACTGGTCCCGATACACGGTGATGCATACATTGCCAACGCCGTCCCCACTCGAGACGGAGTCATATGGGTCGACTTGGAGGACCTGCAGTTCGGACCCCGAGCCTTGGCATTTGCTCTTTTGGACGTGTCTTCTGCACCACAGGTAGACGCCAGCGAACTGAGAGCCTTCACGGTGTATCGCGCCTGGAACAACGCCGTTTGGGATAACGCTCTAGCCACTCGAGCTGGCGCGTCGGTGAGTCGAGCAGATGCGTCTTTGCAGCGGCTGCGGGCCATGACAAATAGCTCCGGTCAACAGTAAAACGCGACGGCTCCGGTGAACCCAGCCCGGCAACACGAGAGCGTCTGATCGCGTTACGCAACGGCTCGATGCCTGACTCCGGGGATACATCCCCCTTTGCCAGCACGGGGCTGGGCAATCGACGCAAACGCGCCTCGGAAGCACAAGCGATTCCGCTGTCCGAACGCCCTGCGACAGGGGTACTCGATGCACTCGCGAACGGCGAGTTCGTAACCACGGACCCGCCAATCGAACTGACGGACCTCCTGCAAAAACACAAGTCGCCTGCCCGAACTGCCGATCTTCCGCCGATAGCCGGGATGTCTGCCGGAAAGAACACCTACTCGTACGACGCGCACACGTACCACACGAAGGTGCCTCCGCAGGGAATCGCTGAACTGCTTCGGCACTACCTGCCAGACGGAGGTCTCGTTGTCGACCCGTTCGCGGGAAGCGGCATGACCGGTGTCGCCGGCTCCGCCGTCGGATGCGATGTCGTACTCAATGAGCTATCCCCCGCTGCCGCTTTCATCAGTCCGCGTTTCGTAAGCCGAACAGACGCAGGACAATTTGCAGGTGCCGTCCGCTCAGTCATGGACGCATTAGCAAGCCTGCGTCAGCAGTTGTACACAACTGAGTGCAGGGAGTGCCGAAACGCAACTGAGCTGCTCTACGTCGTGTGGGCTTACAGGGTGTCGTGCAATTCATGTGCGCACGACTTCAACATTTGGGACGTTTGTCGACGGTATGGGAACACGGTTCGCGAGCACAAGATCCTTGCGGAGTTCCCGTGCCCCAGTTGCTCTGTGGCACTTCAGAAGAAGACGCTTGATCGATCGGTTGCGGAGCCGGTTGAGATCGCCTACATGTGCTGCGGGTCCCGACAAAGAGAGCAAACCCATGCACCGAGCAAAGCAGACCTCGATCGCATCGCGTCTTTCGCTGAGAGACACCTTCTCGCTGAGGGCTACTACCCGACGACGCCGCTTCCAGACGGCGTCAACCTACGTCAGCCGCGCAAGCATGGGCTCACTAGCGTGGACAGCTTTTACACGCCGCGCAACCTGATCGCGCTCAGTCACATCTGGAAGACAATTCACACGATTCCCGATGAGCAGCTGCGCGCCACTGTCGCATTTGCATTTACATCGCTTTACCGACGAGTCACACGTCTCTCCGAGTTCCGGTTTTGGGGTGGAAGCGGAAACAGCGCCCGGTTGAACGTCCCACACATCTTTGATGAATCGAATGTCTTCCGTTCGTTTGAGCGAAAGTGCAGCACGATCCAAGACCATCTCGAAACAACAGCTCGGCACTATACGGGCAGTGTCGTTGTTCGGTCGGGCTCCGCGACCACAATAGATACCGGCTGATTGCCCAGCTTGAGGGCCATGACAGGATCCGAGAAGACCGTCTTGGCTAAGTCACTCAGTTCCGGCTCTTCTGCGGGCCGCACTTCGGGTTCGGGCTGGGCAATAACACTGAGTACGTCGGAGGACGTGAGTTCTCGTTCGTCCTGCCGCACCTCGTTACCAACAGCACCGGCCCCGACAGCCTCTGCAACCGGAGCACTCTTTCCAGTGTTCTCAACCGCAGCGCTCTCAACCGCAGGGGTTTCACTCGGAGTGTTCTCAATGTCTACGACCTCGAACCCAACGTTGGGCAATGTGTCCTGAACGTATCCGGCCGTGCGGTCTTCAAGAACTTTCATATCGGGAGTTACTACAACTGGTTCGGATATAGCCAACAGTGTGACAAACCAGACCAAACCGGCAAACGGAAGACCCAACAATCGGTTGCGCCCCGCTAGCTTCGCCAGCATGGCCAACCACGAAAAACAAGCCACCAACCGCCACCACCTCGCGAGACCGTGGTTTGCAATGGTTGCGGTGGTGGCGCTGATCGGTGTCGCCATGGACCTGGCGCTGGCAGCCACAACCGCCGATGCGTTTCCCGCAGGCACACACAACGTGTTGAACACGCTTACTTACTTCACGGTCATGTCAAACATCATCGTGGCTGTCACATCGGCGCTACTGGCAACGCGCTGGCCCAACACCACCAAGTTCAATGCCCTGCTGCTCGACGGCCTCATCTGCATCATCGTGACGGCGGTCGTCTACCACACGATGATTGGCCCAACGGCTAATCCAACAGGCTGGGATGCCATATCGAACTTCTTCACACACACGCTCGTTCCGGCACTTGCGGTGGTTGGCTGGCTGGTTTTTGGGCCGCGTCGCCGCTTCAACAAGCTCACAGTGGAACTGTCGCTTGTGATTCCAATCGGATGGTTGATTTTCACAACTATTCGCGGTGCAGTCACCCACTACTACCCGTACGACTTTGTGAACGTGAATGAGCTTGGCTACACGCAGGTTGCAATTACCTGCATGGTGATCATTGCGATGTTCGTTGCCCTTGCGCTTGCAACCATCCCAATCGACCGCGCCCTTACAAGTGCAACGGAGCCAGGCTAGGCGCCGTGACTTGGAAAGCTCGTTCGGCTGCTCGCCCGTCCAACGGAACACCGACGTAGGCCACATCATCAGAACTACTGCCGATTTTGCGAGCAGCGAGTTGCAACCTGTGCTGACCATTCGACCATTTGATGAGTCCGAAGTTTCCGCCGTTGTCCCACACTGCATTGGTCGACGCAACAGGAAGCACCGCGAAGGATTCCGGCTTGGTGATTTGAACTACGACACCATCGTCGCCGCTCGGAATACCACGAACATAGATCGGCTCACCCGCGCCTTGGACTTTCGCACTACCAATAATTGGTGCCTTGACCAAGGACATCTTGAGTTCCGCAGTGACCCTTGCGGCCGTTTCCGGGTAGCCAAGTTCAACTTCGATTAGATAGTCGCCCTCAACCATTTCCGCGATGGCAATCGTGTCGCCCTCCACCCAACCGTTGTTCCCCGCCTGCGGACCCGTGCCCGCACAAAGGCGTTTCTCATTCTGGTCAAACAGCGAGATCCTCTGGACCTGTAGCAATTCCCTGGATTCGCCACCGTCTAGAAAGTCAGTCTTGAGCCGTAGTCGACTGGTGACCTCGAACGTCTTGGGGTCTTGTTCGAACTCCTGCTGACCCCACACCTGATAGAGCTGCTCACCACCAAAGGGCAACCTCAAAGGCACGGTGCCGCCCGAGGTGCGAACAGCAAGAAGTTTGTCGAGACGTGGGGACGTCGGCGTCGTACACCGCTCGGACTCCGTGACGACCGCGCCAGTAATCCGTTCTGCAGCGCTACCAAGTTCGCCGGCTGCAAGGGACGCGATCACAGCTGCACTCAAAACAGCTGTCGCAGACCCAACAAAAACGCGCCGCGTTCGTATCGCCGGGCTAAGAGTCTTCCTATGGGTCTTGCGTTCGGGGGGCTCGCTCGATGTCATGGCCCGTCACAATGCCAGAAACAAACAGACTCACCCAAGCCAGCCCGAGTGAGTACGGTTGCGGGCTTGAGCCCGGACTCGGGCTGCGATTGCAAACGACATCGACAAGCGGAGGTCAGGCGTGCGAATCAAATCAACACCCCTCATGGCAGCCGCCATTGCATGTCTTGTTGGAGCATTGGTCACGGCATGCGGCAACAACTACGACCTAGCAACCGAGAAGTCAGGAACCATTGCGTTACTGCTTCCATCCACGACCGCCAAACGATATGAATCTGCGGATCGACCGTATTTCACCGAACGCATAAAGAGACTTTGTGCAAGCTGTTCAGTCGACTACAGGAACGCAAACGAAAGCGCCAGCGATCAGTACAACCACGCCAACTCCGCCCTAAGCAACGGCGCCAAGGTGTTAGTCCTAGACCCGGTCGATGGCAATGCAGCAAAAGCAATCGTGGATCTTGCCAGGAGCCGCAAAGTCCCAGTCATTTCATACGATCGCCTGGCGTCTGGAAACCCCGACTACTACGTATCGTTTGACAACGAAGAAGTCGGACGGTTGCAAGGCGAAGCTTTGGTCAAAGCAATTTCCAACAACCGCGCAGATCAACGCAACGTTGTGATGATCAACGGCGCTCCTCAAGACCCGAACGCAGCACTCTTTCAGAAAGGTGCGCGCGAGGCTCTTGAAGACGGCAAGGCTCACATAGTTGTGTCATTTGACACGCCTGACTGGTCGCCCGAAAACGCCCGCCGTCAGATGCGTCTGGCAATCGAAACGCTCAAGCCCCACAACATCAATGCAGTTCTTGCAGCCAACGACACAACAGCTGGCGGCGCTCTACTGGCAATGAATGAAGCTTCCATGAAGCCCATCCCTCCCATGACGGGCCAAGACGCAGATGTTCAAGGCCTGCAGAGAATCCTCTCAGGCGAGCAACTAGTCACGATTTACAAACCGATTCGCCCGCAGGCAGAAGCCGCAGCAACCTTGGCTGTGCAACTACTCAGACAAGAGGTTCCCGCACTTGCAGGAGTGCGCTTCCAAAGCGTTGACGGCGTGAAGTCGATCATCTTGCAGCCAGTTGCGGTAACGCGTGAAAACATTTCTTCGACGGTGATCAAAGACAAGTTCACCAACCCTGCCGATATCTGCACACCAGACCTGATTGAGCAGTGCAAGGCAGCCAACATTGATCCGGCCCAAGCACCCGATCAATAACACCCGGCGCCAACCTTGGGCTATTCGTAGCCGGGAGACTTGTAGTTCAAGCCCGGATTTCCTGTAAGTACGGAATCAAGCTTGAACCCAAGGCCCGGCCAATCGCTTACTTCTGGCCAAACCATTTTCAGTTGCTTATTCGTCTCGGCGGTCAAGCCGCCAGAGGTTTGGTCGCCGTCCCGCTGCACACTGACATCGTCAAGCCGGATGGAAAACTCGCCTTCTTTCCACAACCCATAACCGGCCTCACCGTCAAGGTCGATCCGCACTCGCCGTAGCGACCAATCGCTTAGCTGTGCGTCTTCAAGATGTTGAAACGGCAACAAGAAAAGACCTTGATACTGCGAACGACCAGCAAGACGATCAACCTTCAACGTCTTGGGGCCCGCCCACACCTGCAAGACGTCAGCATGGGAGCCCTCTTTGTTGCCGTGAACCGTGTCAACAGCAATGTTTGCGAGCTGCACAGTTGCACCAGTCGTTTGCGACAGGTTGATTCCCTCTTCAAGCTCCTCACCGGTAATCCGCAATCCTTCGATATGGATCGTTCCGGTTTGATCGCGCAAATAGAGGCCGCGCAACACGGCGGTTTCGTCCAAACCTTCTGCAACAGAGTTGGACGGAGCAATCTCGCCGCCAATTAGAACAACGTTTCGACCGCCACTGATTACAAGGCCATCACGATGCCGCAACACGCCACTCATTTCGACGCGGTAATCGCGGTTGGGGTCAAGCCTGAGGTCGCGATTGTTGTCGTCAACTCGAATGACTTGTGGTTCGACCAATTCAGGTGGTCGCAATGAAACACGGTCGCGGGATTGGTTGCCCATGGCCACCAACACAACCACACAACCGATAACAACCAAGACAACAAGCAACGCAACTGCCGCAATTGCACGGCGGGACAACGCAAGACGATTCACACGATCAACCTTATGAGACGAACCGCGCCCAAGGCTCATCAAAAGATGGTCGACCGCGGCTAGGCCAGCGCGCCTCGCGATTCAATACGCAGGTCGTGAAGGTCAAGCAAGTGCAAGTCGGCGTCGAGCGCGCAGTTCCACTCCCCCTCGCAACTGGAATGAGCAGTGACAAGTCCCGCACGCTGTGCTGCAGAGATGCCGTTTGGCGAATGCTCGAAACCAATTGCCGTACGCGGACTGACTCCTAGCGCCTGAGTCACGCGGTGATGGCCGTAGGGATTTGGCTTGGGCACGGCAATGTCCTCAAACGCCAGGATCAAGTCAAAGCAACGGGTCCAACCGCGCACATTCAGCTGCGCAAGCAGATCTTTGCGGCGCACCTGGCTGAGCAGCGCGACACTAACCGGACAACTATCCAACTCCTGCAACAAGGCCGTTGCACCGGGTGCCTCCGGCGTTGTCAGACTTTTGGTCGAGAACACCTTCCAAAACGTTGCCGACATCTCGGCGGCCAATTCTTCGTGATTCTCAACGCTGCCGAACTGGGCAACGACTGCGCTTTCCATCACCTGACGTAAGCCAACCCGAGACCCCACCCGATTCCAGAACCTGAGGAACTCCGGCTCAACGGCTGCCGCATCGACATCAAAGTGATCGAGCACAGCGCGAAACGTGTCTGGGCCCAAGTGGGCAGTCGGAACCAAGGTGCCGGCAAAGTCGAAAATGAACGCTTCAAACTTGAGCACGGGTACCCCGGTTGAAGTACCAACACAGATCATTGGCCTCGCCCCCTCCGCGAAGTCAACCAAAACTTCTGGCGAAACCATAAGGGGTGACAATTCAACTGTCACTAGGTAAAGGGCAAGAAAACTCGCATTTAGCTGCTGTTTTTTGGGTGATCTGGAATGGTTTGCACCCTTTGTGCGCTTTGCGCGTTTTGTGGGCGCCGGCTCGGAAGCGACAAATCACTCACGGGCCAGCGCGCGCAACAATGCTTCTACTTTTCCCGGTCTGGGCGAACCGTAACCTTGCGGCCCTTAATTGATGTGGCGCGAAGGGCGCGAATGACATCGTCGGCGCGGTTCTTTGGAACCTCGACAATCGAGAAGCGAGGAGCGATGTCGATGTTGCCAATCTGGTGACCGGCTACATCGGCCTCGTTGGCAATGGCGCCGACAAGGTCCTTGGGACGGATGGCGGCATCGCGGCCAATGCCGATGTAGATCTTCGCGGCACCCTTTGTCGGAGCACCTCGGCGACCACCGGAGCCGCCGCCTGCGAAACCACCGGAACGCTGGCGACCTTCACGACCGTCGCGACCGTCACGACCAAACGGCTTGGCACCGCGCTTATCGCGCGGACCGCGCGTGTCTTGTCGAGAATCCAGCGCATCTGGAATGTCAGCCATGTCGGTTGAGTGTGCGCTTTCGTGAACCAATTTGAGCGCAGCGAGGGTCAGCTTTTCCATTGAGAACTCTGCAGAAAGCGTCTGCATGATTCCTTCGTAAGTGTCTGAACCGCCGTCAATGACTGCATCGCGCAACCGTTGTTGCGTTTGTTCAAGCTGGCGGGTCGACAGCTGAGCCGCAGTTGGCAACTTGGCAAACTCGAAACGCTTTCCGGCGGCCTTTTCCAACATCGACACCTTGCGACGATCGTTACGACCGCCAATCGTGATGGAAACGCCAGAGCGTCCGCCGCGACCAACACGACCGGAGCGGTGCACGTAGGTTTCGGCCTGCATTGGGATGTCGTAGTTGACAACGTGAGTGAGGTGGTCAATGTCAAGACCGCGCGCGGCAACATCTGTTGCAATCAAAAGGTTGGTGAGGCCCTTGCGCAGACGGTTCATGACCTTGTCGCGCTGCTCTTGGCTCATTCCGCCGTGCAAAGCCTCTGCACGGTAACCGCGCTTGTTCATCTCGTCGGCAAGTTCGTCAACCTGATCGCGCGAACGGCCAAACACCAGCGCGGCGCGCGGAGCTTCAAAGTCAAGCACGCGACCCAACGCCGCCAATCTGTGCTGACGATCAACGAGGTAAACGACATGGTGAATGCCGCTTACCAAACCATCGTTGTCACGCTCGCGCTCAACCGAAATGTGTGTCGGGTCTTGCATCTGCGACGACGCGATCTTGCGCAGGCGCGAAGGCATGGTTGCCGAGAACAAGGCCGTTTGGTGACCGTCTGGGACATCGCCCAATAAGCGATCCAACTCTTCGGCAAAACCCATGTCCAACATTTCGTCGGCTTCATCGAGGACGACACATTCGACCTTGTCGAACTTCAAGACGCCACGATCCAAAAGGTCAACTGCACGACCAGGAGTTGCAACAACAACCTGCGCGCCTTTCTTAAGTGCCGTTGCCTGAACACCGAGCGGCTGGCCACCGTAAACAGCAACGCAGGAAATGTTGGAACCCCGAGCCAGGAGGTCAAACGCGCGAGCAACCTGGATGGCCAGCTCGCGGGTTGGAACAAGAATCAACGCGCTTGGAATGCGCGACATTGACGAATCGCGAAGTTTTTCGATGATCGGCAGCGAAAACGCTGCCGTCTTTCCGGTGCCCGTGGCTGCCTGAGCAATCAGGTCTTTGCCGGACATCATGTGAGGGATGGTGGCTGCCTGAACAGGCGTTGGTGTCTGAAACTTTGCGGCATCGAGAGCCGCGAGGGTTTCCTCGGACAGATTTAGGTCGGCAAAGGACACTTGTGCGCCAGTGGCGCCAGTGGTTACGGATGACAATTGGTTCCCAATCAAATCGTGAAGCTGATTCGCAAAGAACCCAAACTGCGCAACCGCAATCTTTACGTAAGCCTCGTGTGAAGCGGCCCACACTAGTAGCTCGCCGGGATTATGCCTAAGGCGTCGAGAGAACCCTCAGACGCCGCGCTTATCTGTAGGACTTCAGAAGGTTGCGATTCGTAACAACCGGAGCAACCTCGTCAACCGGAAGTGGCTTGGCAAACAGGTAGCCCTGGGCTTTGTCGCACCCCATTTCCTCAAGAGCTTCACGCTGCTTGTGCTCCTCAATTCCCTCGGCAGTCACCTGAATGCCGATTCCGTGAGCCATGTCGATAATCGAACGGACCTGGGCGTGGCTGTTGGAGTACTGATCTGAGAGGTTCTGAATGAGGCTGCGGTCCATCTTCACGATTGTGAAGGGAAGCTGAGCCAAGGCCGCATAACTCGCGAAACCGGAGCCAAAGTCATCGGCCGCAATGCCGACACCCAACTTGCTCAACAGCATCAAGTGCTCGCTGGCAACGCTGTCATCGACCAATTCACTTTCAGTGATCTCCACAATCAACGAACGTGGATCGAGCTGGTTGGCAGTTAGGCACTGTTGCACCGTCTCGATGAGGTCGCGACTGTAAAGCTGACGCGGCGACACATTGACGCTCATTGTCAGATCGTCGAGGCCATGTTCGCGCTGCCACTCGCCAAGCTGTTGGCTTGCTTTCTGCAAAGCCCATTCACCCATGGCAACAATCAGGCCACTTTTTTCTGCAAGTGGAATGAAGGTGGCCGGGCTCACAAAGCCGCGCACCGGATGAATCCAACGCATCAACGCTTCGAAGCCCAACAACTCTCCGGAGAGTTTGACGATTGGCTGATAGTGCAGGCTCAACTCGTTGTTGTGAAGGGCCTTGGACAAGTCGCTCTTCAGGTCGAGGCGTTCAAGTGCAGAACGGTGCATGGATGCATCAAAGAGCGCAACGCTCCCCTTGCCTCGCTCCTTTGCCTTGTACATCGCAACGTCGGCATCGCGAAGCATTGAGTCCGCCGTGCAATCTGATGTGCAGATGGCAACACCAATGCTGGCTGTAAGACTGACTTCGCGCGGACCAAACGAGATGCTTTTCTCCACGACTTCAAGAATGCGCGCGGTGATTGCCAGAACTTCCTGGCTGGAACGGAAATGCGTTAGGAGGATGGCGAACACGTCACCACCAAGACGCGCAACGACATCGCCTTCACGGACATACTGGGCGAGTCGAAACGCCATCACGCGAATGATCTCGTCACCGTTTGGATAGCCAAGTGCATCGTTAACGGTCTTGAAATCGTCAAGGTCAAGAACGACAAGCGCGCAGTCTTCGCCGGTGCGCGCGCTGCGCCCGAGGGCCGTGTGCACCTGTTCGCGCAACAAGGACCGATTTGCGATTCCGGTTAGGTCATCGAACCAAGCCTTGTGACGAAGGTCTGCTTCCATTGACTTTTGTTCGGTGCAGTCACGAGCGTTTACGACGAAACCGTGCACCGTGTCGTCACCACGAAGGTCGGTCAGCGTAACGATCAGTTGGCGAACCGCCTTTGTCGGGTGACGGTAATCGACCTCTGTCATCGTCAGTCTTGAGTCATTGGGCACCAGACTCGCGAAGGCTTGGCGCAAGTTCTCTGCGTTGTCAGCGTCGAACAGATCGACAAAACGCTCGCCAATCAGATCTTTTTCGTTCCGGCCAAGAATGGCGCTGCACGCAGGACTCACATATGTGATCTTGCCGACACTCGAGACAATTGCCACCAAGTCCTGCGAGTTAACCACCAGAGAGCGAAAACGTTGTTCGCTCTTGCGCCTGTGAATGTCTTCAGACGCATCGGCCGTTTGCTCTGCAATGGCCAGGTCGCAAGCAACACGCACCAAAGACTTTTCCACGCCACTAATTGACGGACAATCGCTGACAATTACTACGCCCAACAACCTTTGGCGTGCAGAGATGGGAATGATCCAAAGCCCTTGGGCTCCGTCGTCATACCAACGCGGCTGGACGTCTGGCCCTCGGCGGAGAAACTCGCTGCGCAAACGCAGCAGTTCGTCTCCAACCTGGTCCAGTCCAATGTGACGAAGCGGCGAGTCTGAAGGACTTTGCGCAGTAAAGCGCCATTCGTCGTCACGCAAACTGAAGATCGCGGCCTTTGCTCGACGGCCACCGCACAACAAGACAATCGAGTCCAGCGCAACTTCATGCATGGCGCGACGCTCAACAGACGACGCAAGCGAAATGGCGTTGCGGCTGATGATGCTTTCCTGTTGCAGCTCAACCACGTGAGCCTGCATCAGACCTGCGAAGCGAACAGTGACAAGCACAGCCGTGCAGATTCCGATGATCCCCACACCCATCGACGTCAACGTGTCATCACGGTTGATCATCACCAAGACCAAAGGCGCAATAACCGCAAGAGATGTGCCGATCAGGCGGGCGTAAGAAACTGTTAGTGAGCTGAGCTCGGCGCGTGTGTCCCAATACGCTGCCGTGGACTTGGCGCTGGCCACACCAACCACCAAAACACCAGTCGAGATAAGGGCAATGCTCGAAATCGGGAAACCCTGACCAAACGAAATCATTCCGCGCGTTGCAACAACATTGCCGAGCAGAACAAACAAGTTTCCACAGACCAAAAGGTTGAGACCCGCAGCGCGCCTAACCGGAGACATGGCAATTCGCATGATCGTGCCGAACAGACACACCTCTGCAAACACCATTGCGAAATAGCAAGCCCGTTCGTACTCGCCCCAATGAACGTCTTGCAGGGCCGGTGCAACCAAGTAAACCCAAATAACGGCGCCCGTACCCAGCGCAACAAGAACAGCATCGATGCTTGACGTCCTGTCCGACGCGCGGGCTTTTCGTTTGGCAAGCATTTCGTTGCAGCACAGAGCAAGCACTGCCCACGTCAAGTTGAAACCTGCACAGGCCAGATAGGGCCGAGAACCGAATGCTGTTGCGGGCAAATACTCGGCTGCTGCAACTTCACCGATGATTGCTGCACCTGCACCAATCATGATCACGTACGGAAGGCGGCCTTCCTTGTTGGACTCAAGGATCAAACCAAAACCAACCGAAACCGAGGCAACCAGGCAGAAGACAACCGCGGCAAAGCGAACGTTGTGATTAAGAAAAAGTGATCCCGCCGACAGAACCGCGGCAACGCCAATTAGACCCACTTGCCAGTGGGCGAGAGTCCTACTAATCAGTGGAGAGGGCTCAGGCGGAGAATCCACGTTTGCTGATCGGCAATACACGCCTGCTAGTGAGTGGAATTTCGACGAGTTTTCGCCCGCCTTAGAAATCATCGGGCAGCTAGATTCGCAACGCAATGATCGATGGTGACGCCAGAACGCATCTGACGAACGGAATCCAAACCGCCATCGTCGAGACCCTCACCCCCTACGGGGCTGATTCCGCTGTGGTCTCCCGCGAAACCACCGATGAGCTGGTTGTTTTCCGCGTTGCCCCGGCCAATCCACAGTCCGCACCGGTCACTGTCACCATCGGCAACAACCTCGCCATAACGCTCACTTTTGGTCACACCTCAACCCAAGTAGTGGGCCCACCGGAGCATATTTTTGATCAGCTTCGCGTCAGCTTGACCGCCATTTTCGCAGGTCATTTCGTTGAAACGGGCCCCGGACACGGCCGAGCCGAGCTCAAGCTGCAAACTGGCGAACGCGTCATTCTGGGTGCCGAAAAGTCGCCACTCTCCAAGCGATTTGGCCCGAAACAGCGCTATCAGCCCTACGCGTAGCCCAATTCAAAAGAACCAGCGGCTCTCAAAGAACCAGCAGTCGCCAATCACCAGCAGTTTTCAACAAGCGCAACCCAGGGTAAAGGAAAGCACCGTGGAACCCACCGAACCCCATGACCCAGTAACGCCCTCCTCAGACCCGCGTGATCGACGAGATCACCAGTCCCGAGAAGAACAGCTCCGGGAACAACAGCTCCGGGAAGAACAGGACAAAAACAAGAAGTTGTTTCTCATCGTGTTCGGCATCGCGGCCGTCTTGCTACTCCTTGCGTTCCTGACGTTCAAGGCCGTTGCTGACGACGACGAAGAGGCAGTCTCCACTTCAACAACGGCTGCAATCAGCATCACAACAAGCTCAACGACTACGAGCGAGGTTGCAGGCTCTGTGACAACCAGCCCAACGACTGCTCCGGTAAGTGGCACGGCAACCAACAGGTGCAAGGCATCTGACCTTGAAGCCTCGGTGCGCGAAGCCCGGCCATCCGAGGACAACCGTTCGTTCACCATTGCGTTAAAGAGCCGTGCAACCGGCGGCTGCGTCTTGGAGGGCTTTCCCGCAATTGCGCTTTATAACGACACTGACGTCATTCCGACCCGGTTCGCGCCCAATGGAACGTCTCAGCGAAAGACATTGCCTGCCGGACAAACAACGACATTCACCTTGAACTACCCGGCCTCGACCGACCAAACATGTCCAACCGCGACGCGCATCTTCATCACTCCCCCAGGTGACAACCAGAACATTCGCCTACCGCTGGAGGGCTCCGCCATAGCCAGAGTGTGTGAGAACACCTCGGGCAGCGTCGAATCGTTCAAATAGGCGACAACGCTCCTAGAGTGAACCCCGTGTCCTCTAACAAGCGTTCCGATAACGACAAATCCTCCCAACCAGTGCTCAACCCGGCCGCCGACCGTGTCACCCATATGAAGTGGTGGGGCTGGGGTGTTGAAGGCGTTGCTTTCGAGCACAGGGACAAACCGTCGTTCGCCCCGTTTGTCAAGAAGCACATTGGCCTTGACCTCAACAAGAAGTCGCACAACGGCATTGACTTTTCTTCTCTTGACGTACCGGCCACGAATGCACCGAAGTCTTTCTTGCAGTCCGTTGCCGGAATTGTCGGTGGAGACAACTGCGTAACGAGCGATCTCGACCGTGTTGTCCACGCATACGGAAAGAGCGTTCGCGACCTTCTCCGCATTCGCTCGAACGACCTCGGCAGAATCCCCGATGTCGTTGTCTATCCCGCAGACGAAAACGAAGTTCGCCAGCTGATGGACTTGGTCGTTGCCAATGACGCCGTACTTATTCCTTTTGGCGGCGGCAGCAACATTGCGGGCAGCCTGGAATCCAATCGTGATGAAGCGCGCAGCGTTGTATCCCTGGACATGGGCCGCATGAACAAGGTGCTTTCGATTGACGACGAGTCCCGCATTGCACAAGTGCAAGCCGGCGCACTTGGTCCAGACCTAGAAAAGCAGTTGAACGACAGGGGTTGGACCCTTGGTCACTTTCCAGACAGCTTTAACCACTCAACCCTGGGTGGTTGGATTGCAACACGCTCATCGGGAATGCAGTCCGACAAGTACGGCGACATTGCAGACTTGACACGTGCACTGCGCGTCGTAATGCCCAACGGATCTCTACACACGCGCCCGGTTCCAAGTCAGAGCACGGGCCCAAGCGTGCGAGAAATGTTGATCGGCAGCGAAGGACGCCTTGGCGTCATCACAGAGGCAACCGTTCACGTGCATCGCATTCCAAAGAACCGCGTAATTCTGGCCTATCTGTTCAAGTCCTTTGATGACGGGCTGCGCGCCATGGCCGAGATTGCAGAAAGTGACGCATCGCCAAGCATTACGCGCGTTTCAGACGCATCGGAAACCGCGTTCTCCTTCGCAACCACCAAGAAACAAGGCTTCAAGTCGAAGGCTAAGTCCAAGGTGCAACAGTTCGCACTAACGCGCATCAAGGGTTTCGACATGTCAAAGGCGTGCTTGTCATTCATTGGTTATGAAGGAAGCGAAGCCCACGTTGAGTATCAAAAAGACATAGTCAACGAAATCGTTAGTAAACACGGTGGTTTGTGCGCAGGGCCTGGACCTGGCGTGCTCTATGACCAGAAGAAGTTCGACACCCCATACATCAGAGACTTCTTGTTGGACCACGACGCCATTGCGGATGTTTCTGAAACCGCTGCACCCTGGTCTCGTTTGTCAATCGTGCACCACAACGCCTACCAAGCCGTGAACAACGCAATGAAGGAAGTCGGCGTGCGCGGCTACATCATGAGCCACTTATCGCACTCGTACCACGGCGGCGCTTGTCTGTACTTCACGTTTGCAATCGTCGCGCCAGACCCGGCTACCCGACTGGAAAAGTACGACGCGGTCAAACAAGCCATTCAACAAAGCTTTATTGACTCCGGCGCTACCCTCAGTCACCACCACGGAGTAGGCGTTGAGCATAAACAATGGCTTCCCGAGGACATATCGCCTGCCGGCGTTGACCTCATGCAGACGCTATTTGACGGCGTTGACCCAAAGGGCAACCTCAACCCGGGAAAAATCACAGGCCGCTAGTCGTTAGTGGGTCAGCTTCCCCGCAAGATTGCTGACCACACGAATTACGGGGCGCGGAATCACGCGTAACGCGCCAAGGATCACCTTGTAAGCAAGGCCCGGCACACTGACAACCTTGCCCGCGTAATGGTCTGACAACGCAGTGCGCGCAACCGTCTGTGGAGATAGCCACAACAGTTTTGGAATCTTCGAAGCACCGATGCCGGCGTTTTCGTGGAACGCGCTCTTTGTCCATCCCGGACACACGACCGACAGATGAACACCGGTCCCCTGCATTGCCGGGGCCAAACCCTCGGTAAACGCTGAAACAAATGCCTTGCTTGCGGCATAGGTCGACGATGGACGCACACCGGGCGTGAAGGCAGCAACCGAGCTGACGTTCAACACGTTTCCCCAACCGCGCGCCTTCATCTCTTCCAGCGCGACGTGAGTGAGTCGCAATACCGCAAGCGCATTGACCTGCATCATTTTTAGGTGCTGATCAATTGGCGTTTCGACGAAGTCGCCCTTGATTCCGAAGCCCGCATTGTTGACCAGAAAGTCAATCGGGTTGTCCTTTGACCGAAGGATCTCTTCAACACGACTAACGCCCGCATCTGTTTCCAAATCTGCAACAACAAACTCGGCATTGACGTTGTGCATTGCCGCAATTCGGCCAGCCGTATCTGAAAGGCGCTCTTCATTGCGTCCAACAAGGACGACATCATTGCCGTCTTCAGCCAAACACTGCGCAAAGCAGCTTCCGATCCCAGAGCTTGCTCCGGTAACTAACGCGCGAGTCATCGGCGCTCACCATAGACGTTGTTGCGACGCTGGGTCAGGAGCGGTGATCGGTTGCAAAAACGGCAAACGCGACCTGGTCGACATTGTCTTGCGCCGCCAACGCCAAAGACCACCCTTGGCCTGTCCGCGGAACATCCCAGCTGAACCAGCAGAACTCTTTCAAGGTCCGGCCAAGCGCTTCTTCGTCGCGTAGGTCGGCATCACCAAGGCTTGCCAGTGCGTTCCTCATCAATGCGCGGCCACGAGCCAACCCATTACGTTTGCCGTGCGCACCCCCGTCGGCGCCCGCCCACACCATTGCCGACACCGCCGCTGCAGCATCGACTGCAACAACGTCCTTGGCGGAGGGATCAACGTAATGAACGGCAGATTGAAGAGACTCGGTTGCAACAACGCGCGCAACCCCGTTTGATTGGGAACACCAACTTGCAACAAGCGCGTAGAGCGCACTTGTGGAATCGGGATCACTAATCGTTTCGTCTTCGCCGGTTTCGTTCCCACCGGTTTCGATCTTGCTCGTCGACAACTCACGTAACGACAACAAGGCGGGCCGATTGACCTCAACTTTGTCCTTGCGAAACTTTGGCGCCGAATATTCGGGCTCCCATGACGACAACACCAGGGGTACCTCATGGTCCGCCTCGAGGCGCGCTGCCACGTCGACATCGAGACCGCCAGCCACAACATCGTCACCGCGCGCCACACATTCATAAACAAACATCTCCCACTGCGGGGTAATGCGAGTCGGAATGTGAACCAGCATTTCCTCAAAGTCATGAGCGCTTGCCACAACTTCGGGAACCGGACCAAGCGCGAAGGGCCCAAGCTCAGTGTCCATCACCAACGCGGCAACTTGCGGACTGGCATCCAAGGCAATCCGGTACTCCGCGTGAGCAGCACAGCCCCAAAGGGGTTTGCCGCGCTCGGTTGAAGCAATCCGACAACGGCTTGACAGTTCAAGCAGGCCGTACCAATCGTCGGCGTCGGACAACCGATCAATCTCTTGCATGACTTTCGTTTGATCGCCGGCGTTGATCATTTCGCCAACGCTGTCTGGCGTTGTCATGAATCCGAATCGAGCCACTCGGGAAGCGCGGAGTCGGCCTGCGCGTGCAGCATCTTCGAATAGTTCTTCGCGGCAATGCGAAGGGAGCCAGCGGGAACAACTCGACGGCGCTTGCCCGACCCAATACTTACCCAGCGGTCGCGATGCATCTGTGCGACGGCAGCGTTGATGTCGTGCATGCCAGCATCGCTGGAATCAAAACCGATGATCTCGCCAAGCGCCTCGGGAGTTGCGCTGGCAGCGCGGCTCAGAGCAAGAGCCATGCGGCGTTCAACAGTTCGCTCAAAGAGGCTCGACGCATTGGTGGCAGGCGAACCTCCACGAGTTCGATTCGACATGCCGGGAATTAGATAGAACGCCAGCATCAACACCGCAAGAATGCCGACAAAGGCACCGGCGCGGTATTGCGCCCGCACGGAATCAAGGACGACCACCGCGGGAATCAGCAAACTGAGCGTGACGACGGTGAGCCACACCATGCGACTCACAAACGCCTGACGCTGCGCCATCCACCAAGAGGCAGCCAAACCACAGGCCATGGCAATAGTTGCAACAACGACCTCGCCAACGACTTCCAGCTGGTCCGCCCTGACCAAGGCTTGGGTGAGCACCATCACTGCGCAGAGCGTTAGCGGAGCAGCAAAGAGTGGCAACTGCGCCAATGTCCTCTCGCGCACACGCGCGGCGATTACTTCGGACTCCTTCACGAAATCGGACAAATCCCCTGGTTGAGATGGTCGCGTTTGCTCCTGCACCCGCTTCAAGCTATGCCTTGCGCCTCAACTTTTGCGGTCAAACGACCGTTTCCACGCCATTTTGTTTTGTTTAGCCCGAAAGCGTTTCGTATTATGATACTTCAGCAGTATCCAGAGGTCATCGCATAATGCAGCACCCAAGCGACGCCGCCTCGCCACGCAGGTTTGGTCCCCCAACTCAAAAGTCGGTTAGCCCAGTAGGGGCAAGACGCGCACCGCGGCACTTCGCCACGCCGGTGCCACAGCCGACCCAGGCAGCAAGCCACTTCAAGGCCGTACTGCCAAAGAGCGCCCAGAAGGGCGTTTGCTGGAGCAGCTTCCAGGTTCAACACGCTCCCCATGCGCCACAGGTTCGCCTGAGTACGCATCGCTCGCTACCGCGCCAACCGCTTGCCGCTTTCCCGATTACAGAGTTCCTTCCCCCAGCTTCAATCGGACGACACGCTGCTCCTGCAAACACTGACAACACAGGCACTCCTGAAGACCACGCAATCATCAAGTCCTATGGACCGCTAGACCGTCCGCTTGACGAACGCGTTGGCTTCCTCGCACCGCGCAGGCTTGTCGCGGCTGCAACCGTCGCAGCACTGTTGGCCGTCGGCGGTGGACAAGTAGCAACTTCAAACATTGCTGCAAACGTCGCAGCGTCAAGTGACGCAAACACGCTTCGCGCAGAAAGCCAAGACGCAACCCGCGGCGTTCCACGAACCGATGAAGCAGCAAAAACTCAAGCCTCGGTGATTGAAGCAACGACAACTGTTGTTCCAACCACCCAAGCTCCCCCACCAACTACGGCTGCACCTGCTCCAACCACAACAGCTGCGCCGCCGACTACAAAAGCCCCCACCCCCAAGAAGGCAGCCGAACCCGCCAAACCCCCAACGGTTCCTAGTAACTATGCGGGTTGTTCAAAGAGCAAGGCCGCCGCGCGTGATTGCTGGATGGGCCTCATTGCTCAGTACAACTGGGACGACGAGCGCGCATTCAACGTCATGTGGTGCGAATCAACGGGCAACCCAAATGCCCGCAACCGCTATTCGACAGCGACAGGCTTGTTCCAGATTCTCGACGGACCAACTGACCCGGTTGCCAATGTCCGCCTGGCCCACCAAATGTGGTCCAAGCGCGGCTGGCAGCCTTGGGTCTGCAAGGGCTAAATCTCAGCCGAGGTTGTCGAAGTAGTGCGGCACCGAAGCCGAAGACGGGTCATACCCGCGCACTGCGGTCGATTCGCGCTTGATGTCGCCAAGTTGCAAGAGGATTGAATCCATTGCTTGTTGCAGGGCTTCGTTCAGCTTGCTGTTGCGCTCGATGATGCTTGTCGCACGCGCGGCCAACTCTGCAGGGAAAGGCCCGAGACCTTGCGGTGCCTCAAACGGCGCAAGCAAATCGGGGTCCAGATGCTCACCGTTGATAAGTGAGCTCTCGGCAGAAGCAATCTTTGCTTCGTAGCCGTCTAGGTAGGTCTCCCAGTTCAAGACAGAAGTCATGACGAACCTCGTGAGGTGTTCTAAACAGCAGCGGTTGTGAAAGTAGACGTGCCGGCTTCGCGAGCCTGAGCCTGCTCGGCAGCAACAACCGTGAGTGCCTGGTTCCAAGTGTCGCGCAGTTCTTTGATCAACTTGAGCGGCTCTTTGATGTACTTGGCATCCTTCTTGACGTTGGCAGTTGTCAGCTCTTCGTCAAACCATGTGTAGAGGTCAAGGAGGCTCTGGCCGCCTTCCCATGCACCAGTGTCCAAAGCGCTTGCAAGTTCAAGAACGATTGCTTGAGCGTGTTGCAACTTGTCGTTGCTTGCTTCCCACTGCTTGTCGGCAATAGCGGTCATCGCATGTTCACAGTCAAGAATCAAGCGGTCATAGAGCATGACCAACAGTTTCTGTTGTGAAACGACCCCCGCTCCGTCTTGGATGTATCGGTTGCGAAGATTGTTAGAAGCCACGGTTTCCTATCGGCAATTCGAGGTTGATTGTTAGGAGCCGGTCATGCTCGAAAGCTGGCCAGCAAGCCAGTTCGACTGACTGTTAAAGCCCGCAACTGCGCTGTCCATTGCGTTGAACATCTTTGTCAGCGTTGCGCGACGCTGTTCCAAACGGTCATCCCAAGATGCAATGGTCTTGTTGAGGTCTTCCACTCGAGTGTTTTCACCCTTGAGTGCAGTTGTGATCCAACCACTGACAGAGTCCGTTGCTGCGTTCGCAACTTTTTGCAGGCGTTCTGCAATACCGGGCTGCGTGCCCGTTGTCACTGCAGTTGATCCACCTTCGACGAACAACGATGCAACCGCTTCAGGGTTTTCGTTGTAGGCAGACTTGAACTTTGCCTTGTCGAAGCTGTAGGTGCCGTCAGAGTTGAAACTGATTCCTACGTTTGTTGCAAGCTTCAACGAAGAGCCCACCAAGTCGGTAACGGCCTGGTGAAGGTTGCTCGAAAGTGTGCGGGTTGTGCTGTTACCCAGGAACACACCACCGGACTTTGAACCGGGATCGTACTTTGAGTTGTCCTGGATCAGCTTTGCTGCGCTGTTTAGCGAGTCGACCAGCTTGCCAACCTTGTCAGCCATGGCATCTGCATCACCAGCAACGTTGACAGTGATCTCAGTGTTTGGGTCTGCCTTGGTGAGATTAAGCGTTACACCCGGCAACGCATCTTTGACAGTGTTTGACGAAGACGTAATTGAGTACGCGCCGGCGCCACTGCCCACTTGAAGGATGGCATCTTGTGCAGCTTGCACGGTGTTAAACGCACCCATTGATGCAGTGATTTGGGTTAGGTCACCGGCAATTGCACCAGCGGTTCCGCTCTGTGTTGCCTGCAACTGCAGCTTGTAACTGCCCGGCGCAACTTGAATGGCTGCCGCCGAATAACCAAGGGTGCTTGAGTTCTTGTTGACCTCTTCAACAACTTGGCTGAGGGTCTTGCCCGCGTAAGCGCCAGAGTTGCCAACAACGGTGTCCAGACTCGAAACGGTTCCTGCCGTTGCCACAGAGTTCCGCTTGGCGAGTTGTTGAACACTGAAACTGAACGAACCTGAAACGGCGCCAGTTCCTGCTGTTGCGGTCACACCGTCGCCTGATGAAGTTGCCTTCATGGTGCGCCAGTTAAGACCAAAAGCCAGCTCTCCGGCTGTCTGCTTGATTGATGCGAAGGTCGTGTTCAGCTGCTGATAGGCCGACACCATTGTCTGGTGCTTTGTCAGCTGGCGCTTGAGGAGGTTCTGTGATTGAGCTTCCACGCTCATCAAAGACTCGACTGTTGACTGGACGTTGAAACCAGAGCCGATGCCCGAGATGCTCATTGTTGAAGAATCTGCCATTGTCACTCCTTTCCCGTACAGCTAGACCTGCAGCTATTTCGACGGCCGTTTCGCCGTATTCCCTCAAACGAAAGAGGGAGGTGGATTTCCCCACCTCCCTCTTCATCGTCAGGATTTACCGATTGATTGAGTACCAACTTGATCGAGCATCAACTTTGTAAGCCGACGAAACGATCCGCATGGTCACTAGCCCTTGAGCAGTTGAAGCACGCTGTTTGGAAGCGAGTTCGCCTGAGCGAGCATCGCGGTTCCAGCCTGCTGCAAGATCTGCTGCTTGGAGAAGTTCGTCATTTCGTTAGCCATGTCGGTGTCGACAATGCGCGAACGAGAAGCCGACAGGTTCTCAACAGCAACGCCCAAGTTCGCAATGGTTGATTCCAAACGGTTCTGGTACGAACCGAGGTTTGAACGAGTCGAGGTGACGTTTGCAAGTGCGGTGTCGATGCTTGCCAACCAACCAGAGGCGGTTCCGGCAGTGATTGCAGCGACCAGGGTTGCGCTCGTTAGACCAAGCGAAGAGCTGTTGGTTGCAGTCACCCTTACGTTCAACTGGTTGAACGAAGCGCCGTTGTATCCAACGTGGAAGGTGAAGCCGGCAGTGGCTGATCCGTCGAGCAAGCTCTTTGAACCGAACACGGTTGCCGAAGCAATGCGGTCGATTTCGGATAGCGACTGTGAAACTTCGCGACCAATTGCGTCACGAGCGGTCTGGTCGTTTGCACCGACGTTTGCGGCCTGAATTGCAAGGCTGCGAACCTTCTGCAACAAGTTCGTGGTTTCGCCAAGTGCGCCTTCAGCGGTCTGGATGAGGCTGATGCCGTCCTGAGCGTTGGTCGATGCGCGCTTGAAACCGTTGATCTGGCTGCGCAGGTTTTCCGAGATCGAAAGACCAGCAGCGTCGTCAGCGGCGCGGTTGATGCGAAGGCCTGAAGAAAGGCGTTCGAGGCTCTTCGACAGCGATCCCTGAGTGTTACTCAAGTTGCGGTAAGCGTTAAGAGCTTCGATGTTCGTATTGATTTGAAGACCCATGTCTCCTCCTGATGGGGTCACCGACGCCTTCCGGTGGCGGCGGAGATCCACTGATTTAGGTGGACAATCCTTAAATCGACAGGCGGCTTAGAAATCTGAGGCGATCTCCGACATTTTTCGGCCAAATAGTAAAGGAGGTGGGACTTTGCCCACCTCCTTTACCGTGATACCTGAACCCCGAGGGGTTCTCGGAACTATCCGCGGAGCAGTTGGAGCACGCTGTTTGGAAGCGAGTTCGCCTGGGCGAGCATCGCGGTTCCAGCCTGCTGCAGGATCTGCTGCTTGGAGAAGTTCGTCATTTCATCAGCCATGTCGGTGTCGACAATGCGTGAGCGCGAAGCTGACAAGTTTTCAACGGCAACGCCCAAGTTGGCAATCGTCGACTCAAGACGGTTCTGGTAAGAACCAAGGCTTGAACGTGTCGAGGTGATCGATGCAAGAGCGTTGTCGATGCTTGTAAGCCAGCTAGAAGCCGTACCACCGGTGATAGCAGCCGTGATCGTCGCAGAGGTAAGACCTAGCGAAGAGCTGTTGGTTGCGTTCACCTTGACGTTGAGCTGGTTGAACGAAGAACCGTTGTATCCAACGTGGAAGGTGAAACCAGCAGTAGCCGAACCGTCGAGAAGGCTCTTTGAGCCGAACACGGTTGCTGAAGCAATGCGGTCAATTTCCGCGAGAGACTGGGTTACTTCGCGGCCAATCGCGTCGCGAGCTGCTTGGTCGTTTGCACCGACGTTTGCAGCCTGTACAGCCAAGCTACGGACCTTCTGAAGAAGGTTCGTGGTCTCATTAAGAGCACCTTCAGCGGTCTGGATGAGGCTGATGCCGTCCTGAGCGTTGGTCGATGCGCGCTTGAAACCGTTGATTTGGCTCTTCAGGTTCTCTGAGATTGAAAGGCCAGCAGCGTCGTCAGCAGCACGGTTGATGCGAAGACCCGAAGACAGACGCTCGAGGCTCTTGGCCAACGAACCTTGGGTTCCGCTTAGGTTGCGGTATGCATTGAGAGCTTCGACGTTGGTGTTGATCATCAGACCCATAATTTCCTCCTTGAAAAGGGTCACCAGGTCCTCCGTGGACCCGGCTGTTACCACACCGATTTGTGGCAACACTTAAAATTTCGGACCGAATTGGCTAGCCCTTGATAGAAATCTTCAGAAAGTTCAATGAACTTTCGACGATTTCAGCGGACACCCGGCCCAACCAGCCTCTACTTGGCAGACAGTCCGGCGGCTTCCTTGCTGCGACCTACCGATTCCAGCCACTTGGCTGCGTCGGCAACCCAATCCTCACTCGGGTCGGTCTCGCGTCCGTGCAAGACAACAGCAACGCCTTCGTCGGCGGCTCCAAGTTCAAATAGGGCCTTGCCCATAGCAAGGCAACGCGGAGGATTCGTTGCAGTTGCCAGAACCAGCGGCTCCAGTAACTGGGGCGCAATGGCCGAAGTTTCGGCAAGGGCCGTGGCAAACGACTCGGGCATCAATCGCTGTGCGGCCTGGCGAATGCAGTCCACTGCCCTGTCGTCGTTGAAGGCTGTAAATGCAACTGCGGAGGCCCGCAAGCGCTCAGCGACCCTTCTTTGCGAGTTGAAACCGATGTCAATAAGTGGACACTGCTCTTCAAGGCCGTGCTCGCGAAGGCGCACCGACCAATCGAGTGCGCGATCAACCGACAACGCCGGTGCAACACGGATTGCCAACGCCAAGACGTTGGCTCGACACTCTTCCTTTGGCCATAAAGCCTCAAGAACCGCGTCAGCTGCTTCGGGTTCAACCGTTGCCAACTGCCCAAAGACTGCATTGATGTGGTTGCGGTCCAACTCATTGAAGACTTGACCAAAGTCGCGCCCGGCCTTCCAGAAGCAGGTAACAAACAAGCTCCACACCGGCTCGTCATGGGCGTCCTTGGTGACCTCGGGAGCCAGAATGTCTGCGGCTTCGTCCCAACGCTCCAGACCGGCCAGAGCCTTTGCCCTATTTACGCCAAGCAGAAAGCCGCTCAACAAGAAGGAGTCGTCGTCGCGCATTGGGTTTCCAACACGGTCCAACCACTGCAGCGCCGAAGTCCATTCCTTCATGTTTGCGTAGGCCCAACCGCGCAGTAGATGCAGCGTGTCTTTGTACTCGCAGTACTTCTCCAGCTCTTCAAGCCAGTCAAGGGCCTCTTCGGGCCGTTCAAGGTTGATTGCCGACTGAGCACCCGAGCGAAGCAGTGTGCGCCTGATAACCGGCGAATCGGTTTCCAGTCCGCGCGCTTGCACGTAACAGGCGTAACCCTCTTCTTCGCGGCCAACCATGACCATCGAGCGACCAAGGTTGGTCAACTTGTCAACCTGATCGCGACCGTTGTCGGTCTGCGCGTCCATTTCCGCAATGGCCAAGTTCCGCTCGGCCTTTTTCTTGGCCTGGATTGCCTCGGTTAGATAGCCAAAGTGGACGATCTTCAGCTGCGTTGCAATGCCGACCTCTGGACGCGACTGACCGTCGCAAGTTGTTACCTGCTCGTGCAGTCTTCCGACCCATTTGTAGAAGCCCCGACGAAACAGGCGACACGGGCGGTGCGTGAGGTTTTGTTTGCCGTTGTCGGACAAGTTGTCGACCTCGACAACCATCGAGCTGACGCGCGACATTTGCAGCTCTTGACGAACGGTTACCGGGTTTGCCTCGACCATCTCATCTGCATCGATGTGAAGAATCCACTCACCTGTGCAGTGTTCGAGCGCTGCATTACGCGCGCGCCCGAAGTCGTCATCCCAATAACCTTCGATGACCTTGGCTCCAGCGGCTCTAGCCAGTTCCACCGTATTGTCGGTTGAGCCGGTGTCGTAAATGACGACCTCGTCGACGATTCCATTGAGGCTCGACAAGCAGCGGCTCAAGTTGTCGGCCTCGTCTCTCACGATCATGCAGGCAGACAACAACGCCGTACCTGGGCGCGACTTGTTTCGATCTGAAACCATTCCGTGCTTCTCGTCGTACAAGGTGAGGTTGCGTTCTTGCAACTCGAACCAGTCGACGCCGTTGCCGTCGAATGTCGCGTGACCCACGTGGTGCACGAAAGACTCGTGACAAATCAACAGCTGTCCACGCTCCAAGAGGCGAATGCACAAGTCGTCGTCTTCGCATCCACCGATTTCGAAACGCTCGTCAAAACCGCCAATCGCCTCGAAGTCACTCCTGCGGACTGCCAGGCAGAAACCAACGAGGCGTTCGACCTGAGAGGTCTCGCGTTTGTGCGTGTCACGCCAGTTGCGAGCCCACTGCCGATAACTCGACATCCGAGCAATGTCGTAGTCGACACCCTGGACGAGTTGTTTTCCACCAACCGAGTTTGATCGTGGGCCGGTTGCAACGACGCGGCCGTCTTCGAATGGCCAGACGAGGCCGTCGATCCAACGCGTAGTCAACACTGTGTCGTTGTTCAAAAAGATGATGACATCGCCAGTAGCTGCTTCAGCACCTTGGTTGCAGCCTTTCGCAAAGCCTTGATTTTCCTCATTGGTTATGACTTTCACCCAGGGATAGGCGCGCAAAGCCCTGGCCGTCTGGTCGCGGGAACCGTTGTCGACGACAATCACTTCGTCGTGAACGCCCAAGGTGGGCCGCAAGGTATCGAGACACACCTTGGTGTATTCCCATTGATTCCAGACTGGAATAACAACGCTTACTTTGAACTCTGCCACTGGGAACCTTTCAGCTTGCAGACGTGGGTATCGAACTGTCAATTGGTTGCAACTTTGCGTGCGACTCGCGAACTAGGCGCGCTTCGTCGGGAATCACCTCGGGCAGTGGATTGCGCCGAACCAGCAAACACACCCCTGAGCCGGTTGCGGGCGGTTGAGAGGGAACAACCTTGCCAGCCGTTTCCACACCGCACGACAAAGCAACAAGACTCGAGTCGTTACGCATTTCCAGCATCAACGGCTCGAACCAACCAGGGCTCACTACAACGTCGTTGCTGATGAACAGAACGAATTCACCATCGCCTCCAGCAAATGCCTGCGACCATGCGTCTTGTGCGGGGATTGCAGTGTCGTTACGGACTGCAATCACCGAATCGCCCAGCTCGTTGAGAAATGCTTGGGTTGCATCGCTAGAGCCGTTGTCGACAATCGTGAAATCGAGTGACGACAGCCCCGCTGTGTTCTCGGCTACCGACATGATTGTCGTCATCGTTGCTTCGGGGTTTCCCGTTGTGACTGTTGCAACCGACAGACTTGCCTTTTCGACTCGAGCCGGTACCTCTGTTGTTTCGTGGGTTGGCGGCTGCATGTTGTCAACGGTGCTTGGTAGAGGCTTCAATTCTCCGGCAGCATCCATAACACCGCAGTAATGCGCCTTCAGAAGCGCCTCGTCGAGTTCAGATACCTCAACAAACACTAAGGCGCCGCTTCGGTTCTCGTCCTCGGCGCGACGCACAGACTGGAC
>JBDIBA010000018.1:0-35934 GCA_039812705.1 Acidimicrobiia bacterium | reverse complement strand
GATTCGCGTCGACAATCTTGTTGACGTAGTTGGCAATGTCTGCGTTGGTTGTCGTTCCGTTGCGCTCGGTCAGTGTGTTGCGGGCAATCACCCAGAGACTTTCACCCGGGTCCACGGTGTGCGTGCTGGCCGGTGTGTCTCGCAGGTCAATAATCACGGGGCCTTCGGTCGTCTGAGGTGTCGACTCGGGTGCAAGCATGGTCGTGACGGTTGGTGCCACGGTCGCAGCGGGCTCGTCGGCTTGTGTTTGTTCTTGTGCGGAGGGCGCAACGGTGCTGAGTGATTGCTGCGTCGGGTCAACGTGGTGCAGGACAGGGGTCGAGTAGGCATCGGCATTGTTCGGGCCAACTGCTTGTGCGCTGGCGCTTGTCGTCGTGGTCAGCGTAAGTACCGCCGTCGCGCCGAATGCAACGCGAGCCAAGGTGTTGAACGGCGCGGCAGAAACCGCGTCGGCGAAGTGAGCGAGGCCTTGTGATCTTGTAAGTGCCGCCAGTGCCGATACCGCGATGGACGCCAACAGGTAGGTGACTGTCATCAGGCACAGCAGGCGGCTCAGCGACAGGGCAACGGTCAGCGGGCTTGCGGTAGTCAGCCACTGTTGCCAGGCGTCAAGCGATGTTCCCGGCAGCGCAAGGCGGTCACCGCCGACGTTCCAAAGGAGCACGCCGCAACCAATCAGCGCGGCGGTCAGGGCGACGAGGCAGAGAGCAGCTTTTGTGCGGTTGGAATGCATGGTGTTCATTTCTGTTTCTTGGATGACTTGCTGTTATCGAGAGCCGATGTTGTCGGGGTGGCTTGGACTGTTGGATCAATAGTGACCGTTCGCCCGCTGGTTGTGACGGCAATGCGGTCACAGTTGCCAAAAGACGCTGCGCTGATCGCAGTTGCGTTGTCCACTTGCGAGATGGCTTGGGGCAATGCGTCCTGTCCGCGTTCTGGCCAGGTTTTGAAGACATAGATTTGACCGGTTGACGGTCGCAGAAGGCCAAGGGTGTATTGGTCCGTGCACGTCCAGCGGCCGAGCGCGAGTTTGTCGCCGCCATTCCCAACGGTAAAGGTCTCCCCATTGATACGTACAGATGCGTCGGTCAGTTCGACCGCATCACCGCAGCCGTCTCCGTCGGTGTCGACAACAAGGCTTGCGGCGGGCCGAGCGTTGCACTGGGGGCGAGTCGGGTCAACGACGGGAAGTTCCGGGCGCAACACGGTTTTTAACAAGAGAAAGATGAAGCCCAGACTGAGCGCGGTGACCGCGAACGCAACCAGCGCCAGGGTTGGCAGGTTCATGGTCTTTTTAAACACATGACGTCCGTGAACAATGTTGGACGCCGGCAGTGTCGCGCGGAGTGAATTGAGGCGTTTGCGTGCCTCGGCCTTGTGGTCCGCAGCCGCTGGATTGTTGCGTTGAGTCGCATCGCGAAGCAGCTGCGCAAGACCAAGCGCGGTTGGCACTTTGGCGTCGGTGGCATTAGTTGCGGCATCGACGATTGCCTCAAGTCGAGTCCGAATGCGCACGGCGTGTGGTGCGTGGCTTGGAGGAATCTCGCTCAGCTTTGAGTCGAGAAGAGCGACGAGCGCTCGAACATCGGCGATTCGCGCAGCTTTTTCGTCGGTAACTTTGGCTGAGGCGAAGTTGCGCAGGACTGGCCTGCCGGTCTTTTCGCTGATGATGACGGCGCTGGAATCCAAAGCATTGTGCGTTACACCGCTTTCGTGGACTCTCGACACGGTCATGGCAAGTGACGTCATGACGCCGGCAAGGTTGTTCACCTCCAACTTGACGTCACTCAGCAAGTGGCCGTTGAGAGGGACGAGGGCGAGCGTCACGTCACGGTTTTGAGCGGTAAGGGCGCCAAGCTTGACGACTCCGGGCTGGGCGACCCGCGCGAGGATGGAGGCCTCATGTTTCAACGCGGCGGCTTCGGCGGGCGTTTTGGAGCGCGTGACGAAGCTGAGTGGCACCGGATCAGAATGCATGAAATGCATTGAAAGTGCCAATCACTATCGAATTCCCCCTAAAAATGCCCGATTTCTGCAAGAAAAACCGATTCCGAAGCCAGCTGGTATGGGGTTGATCGTAAGCGCGGAGGTGGTCATTTGGCGGGAGGGTCGGCTCAGCAGTTGGCTGTGCCGGACAGACCGCTTCGATACGGATCGACAACCTCGGTGTGAGTTGCCCGGACGATGTATGTACCCGACCGCCTGCCGATCAGCGGCAGGGACACCTTGGGGACGTTCGTCTCGACAATGACGGTCACCGGTGCGCATCGCGAAAAGCCAGATGCGTCAATGTCCAGGCGTGTGACGTGGCGATTGTGGCCACGCAACACATCGGTGGCTGCTGTTTGTGCGCTGGCGGTGGCTTGCGCGGACGAACCCGCTTCAACGTAGGCGCGGGCGGCTTCGCGAGCTGCGGCGTCCACGCCAAGGCGGGCATCGATGGCACCCCACGCGGTCGCGACAATCAGCGTGCCGAAAACGAAGATCAACGCGCCAAAGGCAAGTCCTTCGATTCCGCCCAACCCGCGTTCGTCCTGCTGTGGGCCGCGCAACGCGCTGAGCAGTCGAGCAATGCGCAAGGTCATCGCAGTTTCTCCGAGCGAACCCACACCGTGCGATCAATCGAGGTGAGGTTGGTGCTCTTGAGAAGTGCCGGCGGAAGAATGCTTGGACGCGATGCAGTCACGTGGAGGCCAACGCGCTCATCGGTGATCTCCCAATTGGTGCTGACGTGTTTGAGGCCGCCAACCCTGTTGTGCAGACGTGCGTCGGCCGATGCGACCATGCTTTGCTGGTTGCTGCTGCGCGCAACGGTTTGAGCGGCGTCAAGGGCCGAAGTCGTCACAACAGATGTCGCATAGAGCCCGACGAGCACATGGGTTGCCAGTAACAGAAACGCAAGAAAGACAACTGCACCAGCGAACGTGGAGACGGTTCCCGCACCGCGCTCGCTGGTTTGCAAGGCGTCGCTCGACGCGGCGCGAAATGGCCGCCGTGCAAGCGACCGCAACACCTATCCGCCGATCTTGGTTACTTGTGCGTCAACGGACGTTTGTGCCTTGTCCATGGTTGAGTTGAACGCAACCCACATGCCGGCGCCGAGGAACGCCATGATGAGTACGCCTATAGCAAGGCTGATGACGCCTTCGCCGCGTTCATTGCGCTTGCGTCGCGCGTCGCGCATTGATTTGTTGTTCGGCTTGTTGATGGGTTCGGTTGTGGCGGTTGTTTTGGTTGTCATGTGTGTTCCTTGTGGGGGAGAAATTGTCAGAAAGGCCTGTGCGCAAAGCGCGCTTAGGAGGCGCCCGTGAAGAGGTCGAGCGCCGCCAAAAATGGAATGATCAACAAGATGACGCCGGGAATCAGTGTTGCGACAGTTACTGGAATCCACACTTGCTGTGATTGCTTTTCGATCACCTGCAAGTGGCGGCGATGCAGCTCGCGGCGAATCTGGGAAGCCTCGTCGCTAACCAGCCGTCCAAGATCGCCTGCATCTGAGCCCACTTGCAGCACCGCAGCGAGTCGATTCAGCTCTGCAATGTCATAGACGTCTGCCCATTCATGAAACGCCTGAGTCACAGAAACGCCAAGCTGCGTTCGTTCGTGGACACCCACCATGTCTGCGCCGATGAGTCCGGCTCGACGTGTGGCGATTCGGTTGATCGCTGCGCCAAGTGAGTACCCGGCGTCTAACAACATGGCCAGCTGTTCGCTAAATGTTGGGAGCTCGTCAAGAATGGTGCGAGTGTTCCGCTCGGCCTTGGCGGTAAGGCGCTGTTCGGAAATCAGGAACACCAAAAATGGGATACCGAGGGCGAACAGAACCATGACGACTGCGGACGGTCGCAGCAGTGACATCAGAACAAGCGAAGATGCAAAGGCAATCAAGACGTGAATGAGCTGTTTGGAGCGAAACTCGCCGACGCCGCGCGTTTCTTTTGCCCGTGCAAGGCGTAATGCGACAGATGTCTTGATGCCCAGCGCTGCTGCGAGCTTTCCGGCCAATGCTTCAAAGTCCGGCAGAAAAGCGTTGCCGATGTTCGAGGTTGTTTGACTGGCGGTATTCGTGACCACAAACGGTGTGAGCCGTGCAACAAGACTCGGCCGCTTGAACCATCTGAGCTGAGACAGCACAAGTGCGACACCTCCGAAAAAGACGACTGCGGCAAGCATGAACATGCGAAGGGGTTCAATCACGAAAGACCCTCTCGGTTTCTGGCAGCTTGATCAGGCGTCCTGCCCAGAACCAGCAGGCCGCGAGCGTCCCGAGAGCAACCAACACGCCAAGTTGTCCACCTGCGCTTGAATACGCTTCGCGCCCGGTGCCGATTGACATTCCTGCCAGGGCCATTCCCGCGGGGACGATCAACACGAACTTGCGCGCGAAGCGAACGCCTGCCTGTTTGGCTACCGCGTCCTTACGGGCGTCAAGGTCAACTTGGCGGTCTGCCGCAAGCGTGCGTAGCCTGCGTTGCAGGTCTGAACCGCCAAGGCTGTGCGCAATGAGAAGGGTTTCGCAAACGACGTCTGCGGTTGGATCTGCCAAACGTTGTTTGAGTGTCGCCGTCATGCGTTCAAAGTCGGTTGTAATTCGCCATTCGCGTTCGGCCGCCGCGAAAGCTGGTTTCATGGCGTCGGGAGCGTTCGCGCCGACTTCAATGAGTGCCTGAGGAATTGGTCGCCCGAGGGAAGCGCAGAGGAGACGCATCTCTTCGATCAGTTGCGGCCACGCGGCTGCCGATTCTCGCGAGAGTGCGCGGGCCTTGTTGTGGACCGACGCGAGAGGAAAGGTCGCGACGAAAATACCCAGCCCAAGTGGCGCGACAACGCCGCCAAACAGCAGCCAGCCAACAACGAAGCCACCAGCGCAAGCGGCTGCAACTGTTGCAAGGAAGCGGCGTTGCCCCGTTGTTTCAATACCGCTGCGCATCATGACGTCTTGAAAACGCTGCCCTAGTGCGCCAAAGGTCCGGTCGCGCCCCGCCGTTCGTTTCGATGCCGTTGTGATCAGCAGGTAGGTGCCCAGTCCGGCAAACAGCGCAGCCATCAGCGAGAGAGTCATGGTTGGCGGTCGCTGCCTTGTACGTGGCCGCCGCCGGCCGTTGTGATGTAGTAGCCAAGTGCCGCAAGCGGTTTGGCAGACCTGTCCAAAAAGTTGCCGGTCCACTGCAGCGGTGCGTCCGGAGTGGCGCGTTCAAACAGTGTGGTCGTCGTGAACGTTCCGCTTTCGGCACCAGATTGAAGGTCTTCAACCGCGACGATTTCTGTCACGATGTTCTTGCTGCCGACTCGCGCACAGTGCACAACGATGTCAACGGCTTCTGACACAAGGTTTGTAAGTGCGTGTAATGGCAGTTCGTTCGCGCTGTCCGACAGCGCAGCAATGAAACGCAGCCGCGTTAGGGCTTGGCGCGCACTTCCAGCATGAACTGTTGTGTACCCGGTGACACCTGACGACAAGGTGAGAAGCAATGCAAGTGCTTCCTTGTCGCGAACCTCGCCGACGATTGCAACATCGGGAGCCATCCGGAGAAAGCCTGCGACCAGGCGGCGCAAGTCGACTTCTGGGCGGTCGGCCCTGGCTGGGCGTGTCTGCATCTGGGCGACATTCGGGAGTGGGATGTCTGCTTCGAAGACCTCTTCTGCCACAACAACCCGCAGCGCCGGGTCTAACTCGGCTGCACAGCAAGAAAGCATTGTGGTCTTGCCGGCACCAGGTGCGCCTGCAAAAACAATCGACAGCCGTGCTTGCACGGCAAAAGTAAGAAAGCGTGCGGCCTCGGGGCTCAACATGTCTCGCGAAACCAGTTCGTTCAGGCTGCGAATGCCAACGCCTGTGAACTTGCGGATGTTGACAATGGTGTTGCGACCGCGCCCAACGTCGCTATGAACAATGTGAACACGTGCACCGTTGCTTAGCTGCGCATCTTGCAAGCCTTCTGATGGGTCGAACTTTCGATGAGCCCCACCTGCGTCATCGAGAACGCGAGTGAGCGTGCGCACAACGTGATCTTCATCGTGGAAAACCTCGTCGTGGTACGTACCCGGTCCAGAGTGACGCTTTACAAAGATCTGGTCGGGCGCGTTGATGCAGATTTCCCAAACGTCATTGTCATCGAGCAGCGGTTGCAGCGGTCCGTAGGCGGTCAGATTGCGCATGGCGCGTTCCGCAATGACATGCGGGTTTGCGAGCGCGTATGCGCGGCGCCCGGCCTTGAAGGCTGCTGACCACAAGGCCAATTGCTCATCGATCAGTTCGCGCGTTGCAGATCTTCCGGCTTCACTCGTAACATCCAGTCCGCGCTGCTTTGCAACAGCTTGAACGTTCCGTTCGATCTCGGCCAGCGGCGACAAGTCGGCTGCGATTGGCACGACGTTCTCAAGTGCGCTCATGCACCTACTCCTGTTTCGAAATCGCCAAGAGTTCCGGGTGCGATTGGTGTTGCTACTTCATCTGCGTGGACGGCGTGGACGCTGGACAGTGCTTGTTCAAGCGACTTGGCCACCTCTGCGGTCAGCTTGTTGGGCAGCTCTGTGCCATCAAGCAAGCTCGGCTCAATGTTGTATTCACCAATGCAGGCAATGTCACACAGCGGTGAGCTTGCCGCGATGAATGACCGCAGCGTCGAGGCAATGCCGCGACGCGCAAGAGCGTTCTTTGGACTCCGGTTGATTACGATGACAATGCGTTGCGAATCAACGCCGACGCCTAGCAGGGTCGTTACTGATTGCCACACGCTGTGCAGACCTTTGACGCCGGGTAGACCGACTACGACAACCAGGTCGGCACGCCGCGCCGTTTCAATGCTTAGGCTGTTGCGCAGTTCAAGGTCGGATGACCCAGTCTCGTTTCGTGACTCAACATCGCACGTGATGTCGACAACGGTCTGCAAGTAGCTCTGACGAAGCGCGTCGAGCGAGCGTACGATTGAACCTTGTCCAAATGTTGTCCAAGCAGACGACTTGCGCACACCACACAGCAGCGAGAAGGCGCGGGTATCACAAGAGACGAGCAACGCGCGAACGTCTTCAGAGTCAGCTACGCGCATTCTGTTCGCATCGATCAGGTCTTCGACGCTGGCTCGCGAATTAAACACATTGTGCAGAACGTCTTGTTGAGCGTTTCGTGCAAAGTCGATAAGAGCAACCGAACCGGGGTCTACTGCCTTCTTGCCGAGATGTTGGGCAAAGGCCGTTGCTACCGTTGATGCTCCGGTGTTTCCCGGTCCGGTAACTGCTATGAGCGAGCCTTGCCACTTGGTTCCGGCGCTGATGACTTTGGCAATCTCTTGCGGCTCGGGTTCTAGAGATGGCAGCGCGTGTGTTGCTAACGCGGCAACAAGGTCGTCTCTCGTGAATGAGGCCGACAATGTCGCAGTTGAGCGCAGCGCGTCGTTTGAGTCATCGGTCACGATGAAGGTTGGCAACGAAAGTGATGCTGCCTCGTTGATCAGCGTTTCACAACGCAGCGCCATGTGGTCGTCAATGATCAAGGCAGACCACGGGCGCAGGCCCTGGAGGTGCTGACGCGCTTCGCCTTCACTGAAACACTTCGTCAAAGTCGCGCTAAGGGCACCAGAGTTGGTCCACGTTGAAACGTCGCGAAGCCAGTTGGACCTTGGGTGTGCAAGGCCAAGGATTGAATAGGGGCGCATGGTCATTGTTGTTGGTTCGCGCCGGTAGTCCTGATGAGTGTGACCGTTCCTGTGTCAATCGCTCCAACAATGGCGGTTGCTTGTTCGCGTGTTGCAACCCCGAGCGTGACGACGGTGTCGCCGTTGGCGCCAAGGCTTGCATTGCCTGCAGCCTTGCTTGTCAAGATGCGAGCGCGGGATGCAACGACGCGAGCCTGATACGCGCCTTTTTCGGTGGCGACAACGTCAACGACTTCACCGCTTGCCAGCGTTCCGCCGACTGCACGCGCGGTTGGTAGTGCGAATGACACCTCGACGCCGCCGGCTTGGGCAGCGGTTTGCACCAACGCGCCAGGCTGAACAATCTCGCCACTCTTTAGCGGGCCTGTCAGTGTTGTGCCGATTGCAACTTCGGTCTTGCCGATCGTGTGCTTTGCCAGCTGCGAATCGAGCTCGACTTCAGTTGTTGTTATGTCTGCCGTCGTCAGCCTTGTGCCAGGGGCCAGATCGCGAGCGGCAACCACTACATGGGTAGTTGAGCGAGTGAAGAACCCCGATGTGGCACCCAGTGCAATGAAGACGGCTGCGGTAACGAGAAGTGCTCCAGCAACGGTGCGGGTTGCGGGCAGGCTTATTCGGCGTGACACAGGTTGACCAAGCGTGTTGGTTCCCAGAGCCGCCATTGGGGAAGTGGACACAAAGATCTTGGATACAACACGGTTTCACAACTTCTCAAAACCGTCGGCAAATACCCAGGTCGGAGTGGGGTCCCGTTGACTCGGCACCGCGTGTTCTGAGAGTTTGCTGATCGTTCCCTGTGTCGTTTCCAAAGGCGTTGTCATGTTCTCGATCACGGCAACTGAGCCGATCAAGAAAAGGGGCGGAATTGACCAAATTCACTCGAATTAGAAGTGCAATAAAAACGGTTGTCGTAGCTGTACTTCTCGCTGTCGGAACGGTGTTGTTCGCGCAGCAGCCCGCTAGCGCAGCGGCTCCTGGCTACTTAGTTACCTCGGGAGGCTCGCTGAACACATATTTGGCGCGTAACTCTGGAGGCCTCGGAGGAACGGGCTGTAGCGTTACCGTTAGCACGTGGTACAACAACCCAAATGCCTTTCCAGGCGTGGGATGGAAAGCGGCTTGTCAGACGGGTCACTACATTCAGGTTTACGGTTACCTGTACTCTTGGAATGGCAGCAGCTGGTATCCATACCTTGATAGCGGTTGGGTTAACTACGGCTACGCAAGTTCCACTGTCCCGACCGGCTGGATGACAAGCCAGTGCCCGGCAGGTCACAGGTATTGGCTTGCACGACCATGGTTGTCCATTGACGGTGTGAGCCGTGGCTATGTGGACACGCCAGTTGCCGGTTGGACTGCTTGCACCACGGGTTGACAAGTCAGTTGGATCAGTGCAGTAAAGAAAACGGCTGGGGTCATTGACCCCAGCCGTTTTTGTTTCTTGAGTTATTCGCTGCTCAATTAGCCCGCGAGGCTGAAGCTGTTGTCGTTCAGGCCCTGCATTTTCACGTTGTCAATCTCAACCTTGACCGGAGTTGAGTTAACAGCGTCCTTGCTCGTCATGTCGGTCTGAAGAACCAAGTGCATTGGCCCGTCGAGAGTGTCGAGAATCTTCGGGTCATCAGTCCGGAATACCAACTTGTCGCCGTGATGAATCTCGATGACGTCTGGTCGCCACTTCACCTCAATTCGTTGTGGTTTGGTGAAGTCAACCGGCGTGTCTTGGGCAAAGTTCGGGTATTTAGAAATTTGTTCGGAATTGTCCCTCAGTTGAACCTTTAAGTCGTCGTTGCCGGGTTCATCAACCCACCAGATGTTGTAGCCGCCGGTCTTGCGTGAAGGGTCAAATGATTCGAAAAAGTCGAGTTCGCCTTCGGTTGGCCAATCGGTTCGCTTAATGGAGCCATCGGGTTGCTTTTCGCGCGGCCACAACATGGCAACAAAGTTGACCGACTTGTTGGGAGTGATCTGCTTGAGATCAAACGACACGTCGCCGTAGGTCATGTCGCCGGCCTCGGGCCCGCAAAGACAAAGAGCCGCCAGCTTGTCTCCGTCAACGCTGAGGGTCAGCGCCCCGTTCTTGACGCTGACTTGGCTGCGGTGCCACTTGCCACCATTGGTTGCGGGCCAACCGGTGCCGTCTTGGTCTCCATAGAGCTCCCACAGCTCCGTATTCACGTCCGGGTCGGAGAAGTCATCGCTGATGGTTCTTCCGGTCGCCTGTCCAGTGCTTGTTTCCGCTTGGCCCGGCTCGGGGTTGCCAGTCGGTTCCTGGCCCGAACACGAAGACAAACCAACTGCTAATGCTGTGGCGAAGCCGGTGAGTGCACCCAACCGACGTACGACTGGCGACTGTTGGTTTGATCTAAGCATGGAAACTGACATTTGGAACGCGTGCCTTTCGGTCGGTGGGTAGGTAAGTCGGCAGACCGCCAGAAGCTATTGCTGTGGCCGTTTTGTTCGAAATCGCGCCATATGGGGTCGATTCGCGGGCTTGAGTTGGGGTGATCGAAGCTGGACGCTTATGCTCGCCGCGTTCTGAGATCTGGAGTGTGATTGTGTCGAAGTCAGAAAGCCCAGTTGCTCGCGAGACCCGGACGGTTCGACGTGGCGCCAAGGTCATCGGCGCTGGGGTGGCCGTTGCCGCGACCATCGTTGGCGTTGGCGTGCCGGCAGCGGTCTTGAGTGGTGCTTACGCACAACGCAAACAACTTGCTTGCGCCGCAAGTGGAAGCGGAATTGGCGCACCGCTGTTGTCAGTTGAGTTGGTCGGTTCCGGCGCAGAGCGCTATGTAGTGACGCTGGGCGATCCGGTTGGGCCGCATGGGACTCAACTTGTTGGCGTTGTTCCTGGTCGCGGTGCACTGCAAGCCAAGACGGTCGATGTCAGCGTTGCTGATTCCCGACCAATCAATGAGCTTGCCGCTGACGGCAGTACGGGCAGCGTTGGTTATTACCGGTCAATATCCTGCGCGCCAAGGAGCGAGCAAGCCGCGCTGTTCGGCGTGACACCGCTACGGACTCATGGCGCAACCAAGGATTCCGGCCCGGGTGTTTCGGCATTTGTAGTCATAGTGCGTGATGCAGACGGCACACCGGCGGCCGGTGTGGAGATCTCAACCTGGCAGAAGGGCGCACTGGGTGCACCAAAGCTGGTGTTGCCCACCGATTCACCGAACAAGCTGTGGTCCGCCCGCGTGCTGCTCGCAGATGACCTGGCGCTTTACGACACCAAGATCGCCATCCCGTTTACCGATATCCAGGTTGACAGAGTTGTTGACCCGGACAAGTCGACAAAAATCCTTGGTGTTAACCCTCCGCGCTTGCCAAACAACCACGAATCCGCGAAGTTGCATGTCCCAATGAAAGAGGCCAACAAGACGTCGGTTGACGCAATCGAGGTTGCCCTCGACAAAGCCCTCGACGGGGCCCTCCACCAATAGCGGCCCGCACTTTGGAATAGTTCCAAGGTGTCCTCACCGCAATACCCCTTTGGCCACTTGCGCATTAGGCGTCGCAAGTACAGATCCACTCAAGAGGCGCCCAATTGGTTACCGGCTCTTGCATGCGTGATCTTGTTGGCGGTGGTAGTGGGCCTTGTCTTGACCCAGTCACGACTGGAACAAGACGGCGTGCAAGACCCCGCGTTTGAAAATGAGACTTCGGTCACTTCGGTTGTGACCAATGGCGGGCCGAATCCACCGGCAACTGCAACCAGTTTCAACGTGCCGCGGGACCACGCCCTGGCGGAGTTGCGCATTGCTGAGCGGAAAAACGTCACGGGTTATTCGCGCGACATGTTTCCCACTTGGCTTGATTTCGACAATAACGGTTGTCGTGCACGCGACGACATCTTGGCCGCCCAAGCGCAAGCGCCTGTGACAAAGCGCGGCGTATGTGCAATTGCTGATGGCACTTGGGTGAGCGTTTATGACGGTGCAACGCTTAAAGGCCCGCAGCAAGTCGAAATTGATCACGTCATTCCGCTCGCCAATGCTTGGCGGTCTGGTGCAAACGAATGGACTGCAGAACGTCGCGCTCAGTTTGCCAACGATACTTCGCAATATGGCGAGCTGATTGTTTCGAGTAGTGCAGCAAACCGCGCCAAGGCAGATTCGTCACCCGACGTTTGGCGGCCTAGTAATCGTGCGTCTTGGTGCGGTTACGGTCAGCTGTGGCTGAACCTCAAGGTGAAATGGTCTCTCAACGCAACAACGGCCGAACGCAATGCGCTCGGCCAGATGTTGGAAACCTGTAATTGAGTTGTTGCCTGTAATTGAGTGATTGGCGTTCGGCTTTGCCGAAACGCTTTAGAGCTCGCGGTCGACAGGCTCGCCAGGGGCGACGCCGCGTCCGCGGCGGGTTGTTAACATGAAGAGGCCGATGAGGAGGCCGACTACACCGGCGATCATCAAGATGATGCCGACGACGTTGATGTCGAGTCCTGCAAGCGTGGCGTCTACGGCTCAATAAAGGATTGCGCCGAGAGCGACCAGGAAAATGCTGCCGCCAATTGTCATTTGGTTTCCCCCTGTAAAGGCGATTGGTGGCCAGGAAAGTAACCGAATCGCCAGCAAGATGCCTGGATTTCTTGGCCAAGGGGCGAAATATGGGCCAGATGGCACGAAAAGGGCTGATTTTGGCCGAACTGCGGTGTTGTCGTACATTTGTCCCATGTCGTCGTCGCCCGAGTGGCTAAGCACCCAAGAGGCCGCAGCCAAGCTTGGCGTGACCCCCCGAACCCTTTACAAGCTGATCAACGATGGGGCGGTGCCCGCCTACAAGATTGGTCGCGTCATTCGCCTGAAAGATGACGAGCTGGACACCTACATCAGCTCTGCCCGCGTTCAGCCCGGCGAGCTTTCCCACCTTTACGGCAAATCGAGCGACGCCTAAGAGCCCTGGCTAATTTGGAGTTGGTCAGCTGATGGCCACTTCGACAATCGCAGCCATGTTGATGTGGGTCACGCCGACCGGCGTCTCAAGTGACAACACGTCTTGGCCGACCCAGCGAAGCCTGCCGGCAAAGGCTGTTTCGTTGCCCAGAACCCAAATGGTCAGCTGTGGCTGGTCAGCTTCGACCCCGCTGAGTTGAGTGGCAAGTGTTGGGTGCTCGGCGAGGTCGCGACTGCTAGGCAGCGGGCTCGGCGTTGGGCCACTTCGGTCCGCCGTGCCACCTGCACCCAATGGAAATCTCCGCGGCTGGATGGCAATTGCCGCAATTGAAGCCCCGGCGATCCAGCTGATTGTTTGTTTGGAAGAGCCATTGCCGCTTGGGACGGCTAGCTCGACGAGGGTCGTTGAGGCCTTGGTAATACGCCCGCGTCGAGTCCGCCCATTCGTGACGGTCACGATGACCTCGTGGCGCTGTTCGAGCGAGTCGATGATCACGCCGCTGAATTTGGCCTCATCTGTGGCCAACCGTTCTTGAAGAAAGGCGGCCTCGCGCTCGGCAATGGCGTCTTGTTGGCGCTGGGATTGCGCCCACTTGGTCAAGCGGAGGTGGAGGGCCTCTTCTTCGAAGCTTTCGTCCGGATTGGGGAGTGACACGTTTTCGAGGGTAACGAAGTGGGGTTTTTCGATGCCAAGTCGCCTCTGCCGGGTAACCTCGCACGGGTGTCAAGTAATTGCCCGTTTTGCCAGATTGTTGCAGGTGAGCTGCCAACGGAAAAGGTCCACGAGACCGACACCGTCTTGGCCTTTCGTGATTTGTCACCGCAAGCGCCCACACACGTCCTCGTGATCCCCAAGGTTCACCTTGAAAACGCTCATGCGGTGAGCGCACAAGATGCCGGAGTGCTCACAGATATGTTGATTGTCGCCCAGCAGGTTGCAACCAAGCAGGGTTGTGCACCCGAAGGTGACGCGGGTGGTTATCGCTTGGTAATGAACGTCGGCGAAGACGCACAAAACTCAGTGCCACACCTGCACATGCACGTGCTCGGTGGGCGCTCTTTTGAATGGCCTCCAGGATGAGTGAACCCCAAAACGTAAAGATTTCAGTTCCCGGCAACCACTTGATGATTGGCTTGTTGGGTGAACGCGACCAACAGTTGAAAGTCATCGAGTCGCTGTTTGCGACGACGCGCATTTTGGTACGCGGCAACGAAATCATGATTGAAGGCGACGAGTCCGACTTGGTCGGGCGGTTGTTCGGCGAGCTTTTGGTGCTTGTCGAACAAGGTCAAAGCGTCGATGCCGGTGTGATTCGCCGAACCGTCGAGATGCTTCGGGCAGACGAGCGTCCAAGCGAGGTGCTGACTGCAGAGGTGTTTCACGCGAGTCGCGGTAAGACCGTGCGCCCCAAGACTGCCGGTCAAAAGCGTTACACCGACGCCATTTCAAACAACATTGTGACGTTCGGAATCGGACCTGCCGGTACGGGAAAGTCGTACTTGGCCGTTGCGCTTGCTGTGGAGGCGCTTAACAACAAAAAGGTTGAGCGCATCATCCTTACGCGTCCGGCCGTTGAAGCCGGTGAGCGCCTTGGTTTCTTGCCGGGCGACTTGATGGCAAAGGTCGACCCTTACCTCCGACCTCTCTATGACGCCTTGTACGACATGTTGGGTACAGATGCTGGCCTCAAGTTGATGGCTCGCGGAGCGATTGAGGTTGCGCCGCTTGCATTTATGCGTGGTCGCACGCTCAATAACAGTTTCATCATTTTGGACGAGGCGCAGAACACAACGCCCGAACAAATGAAAATGTTCTTGACTCGTATTGGCTTTGGTTCCAAGGCTGTTGTCACAGGTGACGTCACTCAGATCGACCTAACGGTTGGTAAGTCAGGCTTGACCAATATTGAAAAGGTTCTGAAGGACGTGCCTGAATTGGCATTTGTTCACTTGGACAGCAGAGACGTTGTGCGTCACCGCATTGTTCAAGAAATTGTTTCTGCATACGAACGTGCAGAGGCCAAGGGAATCAAGGGCGCATCGAGCCCGCGCAGCACACGTCAGCGGAGCAACGAATCGTGAACCAACTCGCGGTGTTCGTTGGCGACGAACAAGACGACAAGGAAATCGACGCTGCATTCTGGCTGAGCCTTGCAAACAAGGTGTTGACAGATCAGGGCGTGGAATCGGGCTTTGAAGTCAACGTGTTGTTCGTCGACAAACCAACTATTGCCGGGCTCAATGAACGATTCATGGGCAAGCAGGGTCCAACCGATGTGCTTTCGTTTCCAATTGATGAGGCATTTCCAGATGTTGGGCGTGTGCCTGACACCGGCGGACGTGGACCCACAAAGAACGACGAAGAAGATGAGCGCGAACCGGCAATGTTGGGCGACGTCATCTTGTGTCCGGCAGTTGCTGACGAACGCGCCGGCGATCACGCGGGAAACTTCCAAGACGAGATTGCGCTGTTGTTGGTGCACGGTTTGTTGCACTTGTTGGGCATGGACCATGAAGAAGACGACGAAGCCGAGGAAATGGAAGCGCGAGAGCGCGAACTGCTTGGTCGTCACTACGGAACCATTCGTCCAGAGGCGTGGAATGTTCCACGGCGCGAAAGTCATTCTCCGATTGTCGATGTTGATGGCGTGGACTTCGACGACGATGACGACGAAGATGATTGAGGTCGGTCAACAGAATGCGTAGCGGTGTTGTGGCCATTGTGGGCAGACCAAATGTCGGCAAGTCGACGCTTGTCAATGCAATGGTCGGCGAAAAGGTTTCGATTGTCTCGAACAAGGTGCAGACAACTCGACGTCAGGTGCGAGGCATTTTGACCACTGACGATGCCCAAGTCGTCTTTGTCGACACACCGGGGGTCATCAAGCCCCGGACACTACTGGGCGAGCGGTCAAACGCCAGCGCGTACAGCGCAACCGATGGTGTCGACTTTTCCCTGTTTGTCTTGGACGCCACGGCGCCTCTTGGCGCAGGTGACACGTTGATTGCCAGCCGCCTTCCAAAGGACACGTTTGTTGTCGTAAACAAGAGCGACCGCGCTCGTCGCGACCAAATGCTCGAACAGTTAAAGATGGCAGGGGAGTTGGAGTTTCGTGACTACTTTCCCGTGTCCGCGCGGACAGGTGAAGGCGTCGATGAACTGGTCGAGGCGATTATCGAGCGATTGCCCGAAGGTCCCATGCTGTACCCCGAAGAGGAAGTGACAGACCAAGACGAACACCGTTGGGTGGCCGAGTTGGTCCGCGAACAGTTGCTCGCGGTTACCAGCAAGGAAGTCCCTCACTCTGTGGCTACGCGTGTGACCGAATGGGAGTGGCCACGCATCCGGGTCGAGATCCTCGTCGAGCGCGACTCTCAAAAGGGCATTGTGGTTGGCAAGGGTGGCTCGGTGTTGAAAGAGGTCGGCATCAAGGTTCGTGAGCAGCTGCCGCCCGAGGTCTTTCTCGACCTTTTTGTGAAGGTGGACAAGAACTGGCAGCAGCGCAGCGATTCCCTCGACCGTTTGGGCTTCGTGACTGAGTAACGTCAAGTTCGATGACTGCTTCCTCCGGGCAATTGTTTGATCCCACGGTTCCACGTCATGTGGCCTGCATCATGGACGGCAATGGCCGCTGGGCCAAAGGTCGCGGGTTGCCTCGCACCGCCGGGCACGAAGCCGGCGAGAAATCTTTGTTTTCGGTCGTTGAAGAGGCCGCCCGGTTGGGTGTGGAGTGGCTGACGGTTTATGCCTTTTCGACTGAGAACTGGTCGCGACCAGAAAGCGAAGTCGAGTTCTTGATGAAGTTCAACGAGGACGTCATCTCGCGTCAGGCCAAAGCTCTTGACGAAAAGGGTGTCCGGTTGATCTTCGCGGGGCGATTCGGGTTCCCTGTTCCAGAGTCGTTGTCGAAAAGCATCGAGTCGGCAATGGATCTGACTGCCAACAACACGCGCCTTACCTTGACGGTTGCGTTCAACTATGGCGCGCGGGCCGAGATTGTCGATGCCGTGCGCAAGTTGATGCTTGCCGGAGTCGGCCCGGAAAACATTGACGAAGACACCATCTCCGACCATCTGTATGTCGAAGACATGCCCGATGTTGATCTTTTGATTCGCACTTCGAACGAGCACCGCATTTCCAACTTCTTGTTGTGGCAACTGGCGTACGCAGAGCTGTATTTCACCGACACGTTGTGGCCAGACTTTGATGGCGACCGTTTCCGCGCGGCCATTGATGACTACAAGGCCCGCAGCCGTCGCTTCGGTGGACTCGAAACAGACGGCTGATGCTTTATCGCGCAACGGGTGTTGTGCTGCGCACCATCAAGCTTGGCGAGGCGGATCGAATCGTCACCATTTGTTCTGCCGAACGCGGCAAGATCCGCGCCGTTGCAAAAGGTGTTCGCAAGACAAAGAGCCGTTTTGGCGGGCGTCTCGAGCCTGTGAGCCATGTTGCCTTGCAGTGTTACGAGGGTCGCGAGTTGGACACCATCACACAGGTTGAAAGTGTCGATGGTTTCAGGACGATTCGTGAAGACTTTGACCGTCTGGGTCGAGCCATCTCGATGCTCGAGGCGATTGACAACATTTCTCAACCCGGCGAGTCGAATCCGCGGCTTTATCAAATGCTTGTTGGTGCGCTGAAGTCGCTTAACGAAAATGACTCGCCTGCAATTGTTGCGTCTTTCTATTTCAAGTTGTTGTCGTTTGAAGGTGTGCGTCCAGTTGTTGAGGCCTGTGTTTCGTGCAACAGCGCAGAGCCACTGGTTGCTTTCGATACCGTCGAAGGTGGTCTGCTTTGCCGGAACTGTCGGCGCGGCATGGCAGTGTCCCCGGCGGCCGTGGCACTGATGCAACGGGTTCTTGGGGGCGACATGGTTTCGGTTCTGAAAGAAGACGCGACGCCGGCGACCTTTGAGCTCATCCACGTGGCCGACGAGGCTCTCGAAGCCCATTTGGAGCGCAGAATCCGGTCTCGGCGGTTGCTTGACCACAGTTAGGGCGCCATGAGGCTCGTCAAGGTTTCCTAGACTGCTCAAATGGCACAACCAAACCTGATGGAAGATCTCGTCAACTTGACGAAGCGTCGCGGCTTCGTCTTTCCTTCCGATGAGATTTACGGGGGAATGAAGTCCAACTACGACTACGGCCCCCTCGGTGTGCTGCTGCTGCGCAATGTTAAAGATGCGTGGTGGCGCGAGATGGTTCAGCTGCGCCACGACGTTGTTGGTGTCGACGCCGCCGTGTTGACCAACCCGCGTGTGTTCGAGGCAAGCGGTCACTTGGAGAACTTCACCGACCCGTTGGTGGAGTGCCGCAAGTGTCACTCTCGTTTTCGCGAAGATCATCTTGATGATCCGTCTGCGTGTCCAAGTTGTGGCACCAAGGATTCCTTTACCGAGGCGCGCAACTTCAACCTGATGTTCAAGACAAACGCAGGCCCGATTGAGTCCGATGCCAACACGGTTTACTTGCGTCCCGAAACCGCCCAAGGCATTTTCGTCAACTTCAAGAACGTCTTGGAGACTTCGCGAAAGAAGCCGCCGTTCGGTATCGCGCAAATTGGTAAGTCGTTCCGCAATGAAATTACGACCGGAAACTTTGTGTTCCGCACCCGTGAATTCGAACAGATGGAAATGGAATACTTCGTGCCGCCGGCTGAGGGTCCAAAATGGTACGAGTACTGGTGCGAACAACGCATGGCTTGGTACGTCAACCACGGCATTCCCGCGGAGAAACTGCGTCTGCGTCCGCACGATCCCGACGAGTTGAGCCACTACTCGGCAGGCACCTCAGACATTGAGTTTGACTTTCCGTGGGGTTGGGGGGAGCTGGAAGGCATTGCTCAACGCACGGACTTCGACCTCATGCGTCACCAAGAGTTCTCGGGCGAGAAGCTGGACTATTTCGACCCGTCCACAAACGAGCGTTATGTGCCTTACGTGATTGAACCCGCGGCTGGTGCCACGCGTACTGCCATGGCGTTCTTGTTGGCCGCGTTTGATGTGGACGAAGTGAACGGCGAAAGCCGCACGGTGTTGCGCTTGCACCCGCGCATTGCGCCTTACAAGGTTGCGGTTCTTCCGTTGAGCAAGAAGGAAACACTGACGCCGCTTGCACAAGACGTCTTTGCGAACCTTGCCAAGCGATGGATGTGTGATTACGACGAGACCCAGGCAATTGGTCGGCGCTATCGCCGACAAGACGAAATTGGTACGCCGTACGCCGTCACTGTTGACTTCGAGTCTCTTGAAGACAACGCCGTAACCGTGCGCGAGCGCGACACGATGGCTCAAGAACGCATCAAGATTGACGAGTTGGAAAGCTATCTTTCCGAACGACTCGACTGATTAAGTGGTCGACAAGCAATGGTTGCGCGCACCGACGAACGTTTAAGTCGGTGCGCCGCCGTTGCACCGTTCGACTTTGAACCACACAGACTTGCCTGAGTCATAGGGCCGAACGCCCCAGTCGGATGAGATCGTTTCAACAATGAAAAGGCCGCGTCCGGTTGTGTCGCTGGTGTCTTCGGACGCTCGTTGAGCTGGCATGCGGTCACTGCGGTCAACCACTTCAACCTCAATGTTTGAGGTGTGATTGGTGAGGATCAATTCGACGTCCGATGCCGTGTGAATCAGTGCATTCGTTACAAGTTCGCTGACGCCAAGTTCGATGGAGTCAACAACGTCGGTTGCGCCCCAACCGGCGACCACATCCGCCGCAAAACGACGCGCAACGCTGGCACTTGTCGGACTGGATGTCAGCGTACGGCGGATGCGCTTTGGTAACTGGGCTGCGGCTTGGGAGCCGATCGGTGCGTAACGAAGCGTGAGGAGCGCCATGTCATCTTCAACAATGCGATCTTTCGTTGCTGCGTCCATGAGCGTTGATGAAAGCAGCTCGACGTCATTAGTGTCGGGACAAGAAAGAACGGCAGATTCCAAACGGGTCATGCCTTCTTCAAGGTCGAGTGTGCGCGATTCGACCAGACCGTCTGTGTATAGCGCGACCGATTCGCCGGCCGTGAGGAACAGAGTCGACTGCCCGAAGACTTGGTCATTGCCAACGCCTAGTGGCGGGTTTGCGAACACTTCCATGAAGGTTGCTTTGCCCTCTGCGTTGACAACGAGTGGTGGCGGGTGGCCGGCAACGGCAACGGTTGCAATTCCGTCGTCGATGCCGAGGTCGACAATGCAGCAAGTGGTCAAGATGCCAGGCTCAACCTCGCTCAGAAGAGAGTTGGTGAACTCAAGAATCTTGCCGACCGGGTGACCCTCCCATGCATAGGAGCGAATGGCGTTTCGGAGCTGGCCCATAACGGCTGCGGCCACGACGTTGTGACCACCAACGTCGCCAATGACCAACAACACGTGGTTTCTCGGAAGCTTCAGCACGTCATACCAGTCACCGCCGACGCTCACGTTCTTTGACCAAGGCTGATAGCGCCGTGCTGTTGCAATGCCAAGAACGTGAGGCAGTTCTTCGGGCAACAGCGTGCGTTGCAATGCGCGCGACGTGATGCGCTCGCGTTCATAGAGCTGCGCGCGTTCAATTGCTTGCGCGCACTGTGAAGCCAGCGTTAGCAGGATAACGATTTGACCTTCTTGAAAGTCCTGGGGCGTATCCCAAACCATTGTCCAAACACCGATGACGACGTTGCTGACCTTGAGTGGAAACGCTGCAAGCGCCTCGATGTTGCTTTCGCGGAACGACGCTTCAAGTTCTGGATACTCGAGGTTCAGTTTTTCTGAGTCCGGCCCGATGATCGGGCGTCCGAGAACAACGCAACGAGTTGTTGGGCAGCGAGCGTCAAGGGGAAAATTGTCGTCGTCGTTGTTCTCGATTCCGAGTTGTTCTACAAGTTCAAGACTTTGCAGCCGTTCGTTGACCGTGTGAACGCTGGAGCCGGTTGAACATGCGATGGGCTGTGCTTCGCTCAGTAGTGCGGTGACGACTTCGTGCACGGTGGTTGCTTCGGATAGGCGGGCCGTGACTCTCTGCATGCGCACTGCTTGTTCGGCAGCCTTGACCATTGGGTCGATGTCGGTTTGTGGAGTCGGTGGGACTTCGTTGGCCAACGACTGAGCCATCGTTAGTGCCCCACGATCGACTCGGCTCTTGCCCGGACTGGTGTTGGCTTCGCTGGATGAGTTGTCTTGAGCTGTCATTGGCCGTCACCGTGGGCAGAGTGTTGTCAAGGAGAGACTAGGGATTTCGTGGGAAGATTGCGGGTCTATGGCGATCCGGCAAGAAGATGTTGAACTGGTTCGCCAGCAGTCGGATCTAGTAGCGATCATTGGCGAGCGTTGCACGCTGAAGCGCTCGGGTCGCCAGTGGATGGCTATTTGTCCGTTTCATGCCGAAAACACGGCCTCCATGTCGGTAAACGGCGAGAAGGGTTACTTCCACTGTTTTGGGTGTCAAAAGCGGGGCGATGTCATTACGTTCATCCGCGAATTGGACCATTTGACCTTTGTGGAGGCCGTTGAGCAGCTCGCACGCCGCGCCAACATCGAAATCCACCACGATGAGTCGGCCGTTGTAACCAAGGAGCGCCAACGGAAATCCGCACTCGGGGCCGCCATGGCTCAGGCGGTTGACTGGTATCACCAGCGCCTGCTGCGAGCGCCCGATGCAGGTGCTGCGCGGGCTTACTTGCGTGACCGCGGTTACGACAAAGACCTGGTGGAGCAGTTCAAGATTGGTTGGGCGCCCGATGCCTGGGACGCCCTTGGCAAGTCGCTCAACTTGTCCAGTCAAGACCTGCGCGAGACCGGCCTTGGTTTTGTCAACCGGCGCGGTCGCATTCAGGACTCTTTTCGGGCTCGGGTGATGTTTCCCATTTTCGATTCATCGGGCAATGCTGTTGCATTTGGCGGCCGCGTGCTTCCCGGCAGCGATGATCCGGCGAAGTACAAGAACTCCCAAGAGACCACGCTGTACAAGAAGAGCCGCACTCTTTACGCATTGAACTGGGCCAAGGCCGATGTCATGCACGCGGGCGAGCTAATTGTTTGCGAGGGCTACACAGACGTCATCGCGTTTTTTCAGGCGGGCCTGCCGCGCGCTGTTGCAACTTGTGGAACCGCGCTAACCGAAGGTCACGTCCGCCAAATGCTGAACTTTGCAAAGCGCATTGTTCTGGCATACGACGCCGACCGCGCGGGCCAAGAGGCCGCGGGCCGCGTCTACGAATGGGAACGAAAGTTCGGCATTGACATTGCAGTTGCTGCACTTCCCGCGGGCAAAGACCCCGCTGATCTTTTTCGCAGCGATCCAGATGCCTTGAAGCGTGCTGTTGCAGAGGCCAAGCCATACCTGCAATTCAGGTTGGATCGAGCCTTTGTGAATGCGGATTTGCGAACCGTTGAAGGCAGGGCGCGCGCTGCGCGGACGGCTGTAGGGATGATCCGCGAACAGCCAGATTCCCTGGTTCGTGATCAGTATCTGATGACGGTTGCCGATCGCACTCGTGTGGACGTTGATGATTTGCGCCATTTGATCACCAATGACAGTGACGCCAATGGGCTCGGCGTTGCTGGTGATTTGCCTGCTCCGGTGACGCGCGTGGTGGACGTTCGTGGTGCCGCGCAAAAGAAGGGCGATCCTCCTGAAGTCGAAATGGCGGCGCTTGGATTAGCTGTTCACGACCCATCGAGCGTTGTTGAGTTCTTGCAGAAAGTTGCACCGGCAGATTTGCCAGATGGTGTCGAGGAAGTTTTCTTTGAAGACGTGTGTGCACAACAAGCTTTTGCTGCGTTGTTGAGTACGCCGTCGTTTTTGGCCGCGCTTGATTCTGCAGGTCCCGAAGCCGGCGACTTGCTGGGTCGTCTTGCAACCCAAGACACCCTTGGCGATGCAGCCGACGAATACACGCGCTTGATCGATCGCGCAGCGCACAGAGTCATGCGTGAACTGGAACTCGAAGTTCGCTCGCAGCCCGCAAACTTTGTCGAGATTGTGAACACCATTGCTTGGTTGAAACTCACTGTCGAACAGCTGCGCACTACGGTGAGCCGCGACGAAGCAGCAACCGCGTTGCTGCGCTGGATGCTTACCGACTCGGCTTCGTCAGCAGAAAACGAAAAAGATCAAGTGATTAGTCATGAGTAATAAATGAACGACGAAACCGACGAGCTTCTTGTTGAGCCTGTAGACGATCGACAAGGTCCACGCGGCTTTGCTTCGGTTGCAGACCCGGTGTCTAGCTACTTGGAGGCAATTGGCTCTGTGCCTCTTCTCAGCAAGGATGAGGAGCGGCGCCTTGGCGAAGTCATTGCCAGAGGCCAGCGTGCTGCAGCCGCGCAAAAAAACGCCAACGCGGTCGACGAGATCAAGCATCGACGCGAAGTGGAACAAGGCGAGTCCGCAAAGCGCCGCATGATTGAGGCGAATCTGCGACTAGTAGTCGCCCTTGCGAAGCGTTATCGCAATAGAGGCGTACCCTTCTTGGATCTCATTCAAGAAGGCAACGCGGGTCTCATTCGCGCTGTCGAGCGTTTTGATCATTCCAAGGGTTTTCGTTTTTCCACGTATGCCACCTGGTGGGTGCGTCAGTCGATTGCGCTTGCAGTCAGCGATCAGTCGCGCACGATTCGCATTCCGGTCCACGTGCACGGAGAGATGCAGCGTGTCATTCAGGTGCAACGCCGCTTGCAACAAGAAATTGGTGATGAGCCGACTTCCGAGCAAATTGCGCAAAAGGTAAAAATGACGCCTGCGCGCGTCGACGAACTGCTGGCCATGAACTTGACCGTTACGTCGTTCGACTCGTCGTCTGATGATGGTTACGAACTCAATGAAACCGTGCCGGGTGGCGACGATGATGCGCCCTGGCGCGCAACAGAGGCCAACGCATTGCACGAAATCCTTACCGAAGTCCTCGAAGATTTCGACGACCGCGACCGCGACATCATGGCAATGCGGTTCGGCTTAAAGACGGGGACCTCGCACAGTTTGAGCGAGGTTGGTGACGCATTTGGTATCAGCCGTCAACGCGTCAGCCAGATTGAGACAAGTGTGTTTGAACGTCTTCGCCGCCCACCAATGCGCGGGCGGATGGAAGACTTCTTGAATGAGGATTAGGCCAGCTTGATCAGCTGACGGGGCCTGTCTGGGTGTCGGCTGAGCCGTTCTTGTGCAGCTTCTGATTGACGTTGTCCTTGGCTTGACCGGCCTTTTCCTTTGCGGCCTCTTTGGCGACGCCGGCTGTTTCCTTGGCGCGCTCGGCAGCCACATCGGCAACGGCACGAAGCTTGTCCTCGGCCACGTCGGCAGTCTTGGAGTTCTTGGCGTTGTTTATAAAGCGGTTGAGCTGTTCATAGCGCTGGCGACCAGCCTTTGCGCCTAGGTAGTAGCCGAGACCTGCACCAACGAAGAATCCAAGACGAGTTTTCATGGCTTCCTTTCTAGCCCACTGAGGCGATTTCTATTCATCGGGTCTGTTTTGTTGCCAAAGAAGGCTGAAATGCCGTGTCGCTGTGACCTACAGTGTTGGCGGCTTTGACCGATGAGGTCAGGTTCTTTCCCAGGTAGCTCAATCGGCAGAGCAAGCGACTGTTAATCGCTAGGTTGGGGGTTCGAGTCCCTCCCTGGGAGCTTTTCTCGCTCGCGCTTGCGACTCGGGTTTGTAATTGGACCGGTCCCGCGAAAGCTGTAGACATGGCGCTAATGACGACGGATCCGACAATGACCGCGAGCCGCACTATTTCCGCGATGGGTTCGGCATTGGCGCGCGGCAGGCGCGGGGGTGCTGGTCTAGTTGTGGTGTCGGACATGGACGGCACCATCACGTACAACCCAGAGGGTCGTTACGCGTTTATTGACTTCGCAATGAAGACACGCATTCACCCCGATGTTGTTGCGGTGTTCGACCGTGTTCATGCTTACCCAAATAGCCGGGTTGTTGTTTCGACCGGTGGCGCGGCCTTGCGCACAAAACACATTTTCGAGCAGAGCGGTTTGGCTGTCGACGCATACTGCGGATATGGCCAGGAGCGCGTCTTGGTTGGCCCAAACGGTGAGCTGAATGCATTGCCTCACCTCTGGTCAGCAGACTTGGCGCCGCTATGGGTAGAGATTGCCGACCGCCTGGCGGATGAGTTGGACGTTTCTTACTCCACTGACGGGTCTGCGCATGACCTTGGCTTTGTGCTTGAAGATAAGGGCACGTTGGTTTCGTTTCACGTCAGAAACGCTTCGCAAGAAAAGCTTGGATCACTTCTTACCGGAGAGTTTGTTGGCGGGGTAGTTCGTCAATGGGCGGCTCGTCATCAGTCCGTGTTGCCTAAGGATCTGTACGAGGCATTGGCTGGCGGAATCCATGCGAATCCAAACCACAACGCAGTTGTTGAGTTGAATGTTCCGACCAAAGTCGACAAGGGGACCGTCTTGCGCGATGTCGTGTCCGACTATGAGAACAGCAGGGGCTCATCGGGTGGTCGTGGAGATCGACCGATGGTTGTTGTTTGTGTCGACGACGAGGGGGACAAGCCAATGATTGGCGCAGCGCGAGACCTTCGCGACCTTGGATTCGACGCTGTCAGCATTGCCGTCAAGAATCCACCTCATCCCACTGAATCAAAGTGGCGCGGTACTTCTCCGGCAATTCTTGAAATGGCTGATCTTGTTGTCGAGGCTCGTGAGTCCTCTGATGGTTTGCTGGTGCCGGCCCAAGGCGTGTTGGCAGACATGTTTAGCCAAAGCCTTGACCTTGCGGCGAAGATCGAACAGGGCACGGTCGCCCGAGCCAACCCAGGTCTCGATACTCTCTAGCCCCGCCCTTTGTGCACGCTTTGTGTGCACGCCCGCGCGTTGTGCTTCTCGTTGACGTTACGGACTCGCGTTCACGCAAAAGCCCTGGTCGGGCTTTCGCATTTGTCCGTAACGTCAACGAGAAGACGTTCGTAGGTGCTGGGTGCCGGGCTAAAGCTTTGCGGCGATGGCGTCGGCGATCATGTCGGTGACGTCGGAGTGGTTCACTCCCGCCGGTGTGTCAATGGTTGCGTTGACGCCCTCGCCCTTATAGAAGGCAGCGCCCTCCTTGGCGTCAGAGATTGCGTCGTAGTCGCTGTCGACGTCATCGGTTCCAGTTAGCCAGTACATCGGGAAGTTGACGCTGCCTGAGAGGTTGCCGGGGGAGCCGCCGCCACCCGTCACAAGCGTGCCAGCAATGGGAAGTTCGGCTGCGTGGTCGGGGACGAGGAACTTCGTAATCAGTTGCGAACCGCCGGAGTACCCAACGAACCAGACGTTGTCGAGCTTGGCTTCACTCAGGATCTGCTTTGTGAGCGCAACGGCGTACGTTGCGTTCTCGTCGCCACTCTTCCACCAGGTGTCGGTTGCGTCATCGGGTGTACGAATTGCAAGGACCATGTAGCCCTTGGCTTGGACTGCATCGACCAAACCGTTGCTTCCGCTGAGGATATATCCGTCGGTTGGGTTGTCAATGGCGTATTGGGCGTCGCCGTCGAGGTAGACGACTAGTCCCTTGGGTGCACCGGAAACGCCCTCAGAGTAGAGGTGGTAAATCGAGCTGAGGCCGTTGGCCGAGAAGGTTTCATTTGTCCGGTCTGAAAGCTTGACGCCCGTCGAGCCCGTCGGTGCGGTTTGCGTTGGAGCGTTGTTCGAGTTGTCGGTGGTTGTCTCGTTGGTTGTTGTTTCGTTGTCAGTTTCAGGCTCGGTTGCTTCTTCTTCGACGTCATCGGAAGAAACTGGCGGTTGAGTTACCGGAGCGGGTTTGGCAACGGGCTCGCTTGCCCCCGGAACGCCGAAAGTGACGGTCTTGGTGACGTTGCCCGATGTTGCGGTGACGGTTAGGCCGACGACCTTGCTTGCGATATCGCTGGCCATCGCGGCCGTGGGCTCGACCGATGCCAAGAATCGGCCGGTTGCCGTGGTTTGGAGCGTGGCGCCCGCGGAGATTCCAGGGGCGCGTGCGGTCAGTTCTACGGAACTGCTCGCAGGAAAGTTCTTTCCGCTAATCAAAACGGCGTTTCCGGCCATCCCGAGGGTGAGGCTTGGCTGACCTGCGGCGGCGATTGCGCTTCCGATGCCGAGGGTCGGCGCTAAGAGGAGCGCGAACACCACGGCGAAGAGCTTGCGTCGCGAGGGGGGACGTTGCGACGTTTGGGATCTGCGGGTTCCGATTTGAGCTCGACGGAAGCCCCTTGCTGAAGAACTGCGGCGTATCATGATGCGCTCCATTTAGCAAGAGTACGTCCGCGGTGTGCGTATATCCCAGTTCGATGAGATGTCTTGATGGGGTCGTGCAGTCACCGGGGCGATGCCTTCGGGTGATGGCGGAAAGCGCCGCATTGACGCGGTCGGTTGAGGGTCGGCGCGGGGTTCGGCGGTCGGTGCGCGGAGTGCGGAAGAAAATCGCCGTCAATCCAGGTGCCTCGAGGAAACAAACTTTCAAGTTTGGGCCCAGATCGCCAGCTTTTCGGAAGTTTTTCGCCTTGAAGCTCCGAACAAGCGGCGATTTTCTTGCACAACCGGTCCAAATCGCCGCGAGAGTGAAAGCGAAACCGAAAGTGAAAGCGAAGTGAAAGTTTCTCGCCGCGAGGGTGGGGTCTCGCGGAAACTTTCTTGCGGGGTTGGTGCAAAAACGGGGCCTTTGTGAAAGAAAAACACCCACGAGACCGGGAACTCACGGCGATTTTCTTCCACGTGTTCAGGCCGACCCGAAACCCGCCAGGCCCGCCAGTGCGACCCGTGAACCGCGAAGTCGCGAAACCCGCGAAAGTCGCGAAACCCGCGAGACCGCGAACCCGCCAGTGCGAACCCGAACCGCGAAACCCGCGAAGGTCGCGAACCCGCGAAGTCCGCGTCCAGCGCGGCTTAGTGTTCGGTCTTGAACTCGATGCGGCGGGGAAGCAGGAGACCCAGCAGCAAGCAGACGAGTGCAATGCCGATTGAGTAGACGGACACCAGAACGTACGCGTGGGCGAAGTTCCGGCCGTTGGCAATTTGCAGCGACCTTGTGGTGGTTTCTTGGAACCACGCGCTTGAGAGGTTCGTGTCGGCCGACCCCTGGGCAGACGCCGATTGAATCTCTAGGTCTTTGCAGCTTTGCGGAAGTACGGACGCATCGTTTTCTTTGGCGCGATCTGTGTAGCAACGGCGAATGCCGTTGATCATCACGTCGTGGAACTGCGATGGGACGTGCGCGGTAATCAGGCTTTCCCTGATCTTCGGCTCGGCGGTGTTGAAACTTGCGGACGCATTGGCCGACAGCGCGCCAAAGAACAAGATGCCTACGAGTGCGATGCCGACTGCGGCACCCGCTTGGTCAAATGCGTTTAAGGTGCCGCTGGCAGACCCCGCGTGTGCAGTGTCCACGTCGGCAAGGGTGACGGCGAAGATGAGGCCCATGATCAAACCAGTGCCGACACCGTTGAGGAGAATGCCGGGCAGTAGGTGCCACGGCTGAGTGTCTGCACCGAGGTGGTTGACAACAAGTGCCGTAATCCCGATGCCGATTGACATGATGACCGCACCGAGCGTCACGACGTATCGACCAAGAATTGGCGTGAGCTTTGGAGCCAACACGGCGATTGACAAACCGATGCCGATGGCTGCAGGAAGACCGGTGAGGGCGGCCTTGATAACGCTGTAGCCAAAACCGACTTGCAATGTAAGTGTGGTTGCGAGTCCTGCGCCGATGAGTACGAACTGGAAAATGACGTTCATCGAAAGACCGCGCGCGTATGTCTTGACCTTGAAAAGTGCGGGCACGACAAGCGGAGAACCGTCGAGTGCGTCCTTCTTCTTTTGCCACCTCCAAAAAACCACAAACAGGGGAGCGGATGCAGCGAGCATGACGAAGCCCCACCACGGCCAACCGTGTTCGCGACCTTGAATGAGTGGATAGATGAACAGACCAAGAGCGAAAACAACAAGCACCGTGCCGACAAGGTCGAGCTTGAGTGGGTGCGGTGACCGACCTTCGGGCAAGTAGCGGTAGCCCGCGTAGAGAGCGAGGAGCCCAACGGGGATGTTGATCAAGAAGATGGGTCGCCAGGAAAGGCCGGCGATGTCCCAGTGGATCAAGAACCCGCCGATTACCGGGCCCAATGACGCGGCCAAACCACCAAGCGCACCAAAGATGCCCATGACCTTGGATCGCTCAGCAGGGGGATACATGACCTGGATAAGGCTCATGACCTGCGGCACCATTAGCGCCGCACCTATGCCCTGAAGAACGCGCCCAAAGATCAAAATGCCCGGGCTGCTGGCGATGCCGCAGACCAGGGATGAAGCGGTGAACGCAACAATGCCAACAAGAAAGAGCTTTTTGTAGCCAACGACGTCACCAAGACGTCCGCCTGTGATGAGGATGGTCGCGAAGGCAAGTGCGTAGCCCGCGATGACCCACTGGATGGCCGCGTAGCTGGCGCCAATGTTTTCTTGAATGCTCGGAATGGCGACGTTGACAATTGTCATGTCGAGCAGGTCCATGACAAAGGCAAGCGATACAACGATTGCCGCGATTTTGCGTTCGCGATCGCTGAAGTTGCCCGCGTGGTGGTGCGCTGAGTGCTCGGGATGTTCCGAGTCGACGATGACTGCCTCATCTGACGGCGTTGAGGTGGACTGGTCTGATGTCATTTGCGCGGCGTTCTCCCAGGCGGTGCGATGCTTTTCATTCTGTCAGGTGGCTGCGACAGTCGCGTCTCTGATCCGCGAACCATCGCATGCATTAATCCGAAACGGACCCCGTCGGCGCGCAAGGACGCTGAACAGTGAACGACGATTAGAGTTCGTCCGCGGTCGAGAAGAGGTGGGCCTGTAGCTCAGTTGGTTAGAGCAGAGGACTCATAATCCTTTGGTCGTGGGTTCGAGCCCCACCGGGCCCACCTGTTCGCGGCCGCGCGAAAGCCGTGCGCAACAAGGCGGGCAGACGAACAAGTAAAGGTTGGAGTTGTTTTGGATTTAGCGAGTGACGCAACGCAGGTTGTCAGTTGGTGGCAGGCCATCATCTTCGGCCTAATTGAAGGCGTAACCGAGTTCCTGCCGGTTTCCAGCACCGCGCACTTGACGATCACCGAAAAACTTTTCGGCTTCAAGATCGACAGCCCCGACATCACGGCGTTCACGGCAATTATTCAGGTGGGCGCGGTCCTCGCGACGGTTATCTATTTCCGCAAGGACTTCTTCAACCTGGCCCGCGCGCTTGTCGTTGGCCTGCTTGCAAGTGACAAGCGCGACCATCGATACAAGATGGCTTGGGCGGTGGTTATCGGTTCCATTCCAATTGCGATCGTCGGTTTGTTGTTCAAAGACGCCATCGAAACAACGTTGCGTAGCCTGTGGGTGGTTGGTGCGGCGCTGATCGTTTGGAGTTTCGTCCTCTACTACGCGGATCGAAAAGGCACCCAAGTCCGCCACGAGGCTGACGTCAACCGCAAAGACACGATCATCATTGGTATTGCGCAGTGTCTCGCACTCATCCCTGGCATTTCCCGTTCCGGCGCCACGCTGTCTGCGGGTCTCTTGCGTGAACTTGACCGCGTGACGGTTACCCGTTTGTCCTTCTTTCTGTCGGTGCCGGCGCTAGTCGCGGCCGCCATCTTGCAGTCAGTTACGAAGTTCAATGACATCTCAAACGGCGTCGGCTGGGGGCCAACCTTGCTTGCCCTGGCTGTCAGTTTCGTCTCTGGTTACGTGGCCGTGGCGTGGTTGTTGAAGTTCATTTCCCGCCACGACTACCGAATCTTCGTGATCTACAGAATCGTTCTAGGCATCGTCGTCTTGGCCCTGGTTGCGACCGGCACAATCGCCGCCACCTGAGCCGACGCCAGCTCCCCAGAAAGCACCCAGCAATCACCCAGAAATCACCTGGGAATGATGCCCTGAACAGGTTTCATCCCGAAATCTGGCCCGAAAAACAATTCAGCTAAAGATTCATCCCCGTTAACGCTCAATCCGGCCCTCCAATCGTCCGATGAAAGGGAACTAGTGGGAGTTCTTCGCTAGCTGAGGTGATTAAGGGGCCGTAAGCGTGATTCATGTTCTGTTCGTCGATGATGACCTAAGCGTCCTTGGCGATCTGAAAAACATGTTGCAGATGACCGGCGCCAGCTGGGAAATTGCGCTTGCCTCAAGTGGTGCAGAGGCCCTTGAGATCATGGACGCCGAAGACTTTGACGTGATCTGCTCTGACCTTCAGATGCCTGAAATGGACGGCGCGGAACTTCTTCAGATCGTTCGCGACACGCACCCCTACACCATGCGAATCTTGATGTCGGGCAATGCCGACACGAGCTACACGAGCCAGCTGGTTCCTCACGCTCACCAATATCTCCACAAGCCCTGCCAGCCGCGAATGGTGCGAAGCGTCATTGAACGCGCTTGGGAATTGGGCCAGCGCCTGCGCGACCCGGAGCTGAAGGCAATCCTCGGCAACATCACTGATTTGCCGCGCCCTCCACAAAGCATCATGCGCCTCAACGCGATTCTTGGCAGCCCCGATGCCGACGTCGACAGCGTCGCCGAAATCGTCGGCAGCGACATGGGTTTGACCGTCAAGCTGTTCCAGTTGGTTAACTCCGCTTCGTATGGACTCAGTCGCAGCATCAATGAGGTTCGCGAAGCCGTTGCGTATCTGGGAATGAACACGGTTCGTAACCTGGCTATTTCGGTTGAAGTGTTTCGTTCAGTCTCGGGCGCTTCGACAGAACACAGTGATTACATTGCCTATCTGCACGAACACGGCGCGCAGGTTGCATCGATTGCACGACAACTTGTTGTTGACCGTCGTCAGGCTAGCGAGGCCTTTGTTGCCGGACTGCTGCACGATGTCGGACTTCTTGTAGTTGCTGCCTACTTGCCTGACCGTTTCACTGCGCTTCGCGAAACTTGCGCAAATGGCAATCTTTCAATTCGCGACGTTGAGTTTGAAGTGCTGGGCGCAAATCACTCAGACCTTGGCGCGTACTTGTTGAACCTGTGGGGCGTGCCTTATGGCGTCGTTGAAGCAGTTGCGCGACACCACGACGCTTGCGATTTGCCAGAGCGCAAGATGGATGCAACTCATGCCGTTGCAATCGCCGAAGCAATTGCAAACTCAAACCACCCAGATCTTCCGATGCGTGAGGACAACGAAGAGGCTCTGGGGCGCAAGTATCTCGAAGAACTGGGCCTACTCGAAAGAGTGGCCGGTCTTCTTGCAGCACAACGGGCGTAGCCAAAATGACTGCGCAGTTCATCAGAGGCGCAGCAACAACAACCAAGAGATTGGAAACAAATGGTGCAAGCTCTGCTCGTCGGTAGTGAGTCATTCGACGTGAATCAACTACGTGACGCACTTCGGGCTAGGTCATTGGACTGGGATATTCGTGAAGTGTCCAGCGGCGAAGAAGCGCTCGACATGATGGAGATGCGCGACTACGACGTTGTTGCATGCGAAGCAGGACTGCCCGGCATTGGTGGCGCTGAACTGTTGTCAATCGTTCGCTTCCAGACCCCGAGCATGACGCGTGTCTTGCTAGCAGAGATGGGCGATGCTGAAGCCCTTGCGAGAGGCGCTGTTGAAGCGCACCGCACGGTGTTGGCCCCAATTGAGACCGAGTCCTTGATTGACGTGCTTCACCGCACTCACGGGCTTGCTCAGATTCTTGGCGACCCATGCCTGCAGGACATGTTGAGCGGCATCGGAAACCTTCCGCGTCCGTCGGCAATTGTCTTGGCGCTGAACGAGTTGATGGACAGTCCAAATGCATCGGCCATGTTGGTCGCACGCACAATCGAACAAGACCCGATCATCTCGGCCAAATTGTTGTCTGTTGTGAACTCTGCTTTCTACGGACTTGCTCACCAGATCACCAGAGTCACCGAAGCCGTTGCGTATTTGGGCATGGACGTCGTGCGTAACCTTTGTGTTGCAACCGAGTTGATGAACGTGTTGCAAACGCCATCGCCTGTAACGCAGCGAATCGTCGACTCTCTTAGCGAGCACTCGCATGCGGTTGCTTGTGTTGCACGCGAACTGTTGCCAGACCGCAGAAGCGCAAGCAACGCCTATGTTGCTGCACTACTTGCTGACATTGGTCTGTTTGTTCATGCATTGCACCAACCAGACAAGTTGTTGGAACTGCAGGTGCAGATAATGCGTTCCAACCTTTCGGTCACCGAAGTCGAGATGGAAATCTTTGGCATGCACCACGCGCACCTCGGCGCTGCGTTGCTGCGCATGTGGGGACTTCCTGAACCAATTGTCGAAGCCGTTGCGCGTCACCACGATGCAAACCTGCTTGGCGGATCGACAATGGATCTCACTCATTCAGTCTTCATTGCCGAACACGTTGTGTCGCAGCGTCACCAGACAATTGATGAAATTGGTTGGTCGCACGACTACGAGCTTGAGGCTGACTATTTGGACCGCTTCGATCAGGTTGATGAATTGCTCAGTCGCCTGGGGATGCTTGTAGACCCCGCATAGGGACCAAACCTTGGCGCGTTCAGTCGAAAGCGCTGTCATCGTTGTCATCGTCACCAAGCCAGTCGCTGACGCGATCTAGCAAGAAACGACTGACATCCATTGCGCGGTCATAGACGCCACAAAGCGAACTTTCGCCGCGCATGATTGTGCCCATTTGCATGTCGTGACGGCCAACGATTGTCATGCGACGTTCGGGCCGTTCGGTTGCCGATGCGTAGGAGTCTGATGCCGATGTGTCGAGCGGCAATTCCATGCCGCCGATGCCGGCGAGTTCCATTGCCGTTGCCAGCATGTCTGGTGGATTGGGAAGCGGCGGCAACGCCCACGTAAAGGTCAGCGGCAGCTCAAACTGATCGGGAATCTCGTCGAGGTCGTCGAGGACCATCACCAAGTCTTCGAAGGCAAGCAGCGTTCTCGGCTCGACTTCAAGGGCTAGGTGAAGGTCAATGGGCCCGCCACAGCCGTCTTCGGGGTGGACGTCGACTTCCCACGCCTGACGAAGTGAATAGGTCTCCACAAAGTGGCGCTCGTCGTGAACGTGAAAGCCGTGGTCGATGGCATGGTCTTTGAGTTCGGTTACGAAACCAGCAATGTCGATAACGGCCATGGTTTGGCAAGGCTAGCTGGCCAGATCTGTCCGCAATGTTGCGTGGGACGATTTGACGCCAGTTAGTACGTTGAACTGCCATGACAGCTCGCCAGCAACTGGGGTTCAAAGCATCTATTGATCTTGGAAAGCGTTTTGTTTCCAGCGTCACGAAGGTTGAGGACGCCGACCGGGTCGTTATTGTTCCTGAGGATCGAGAAGTAACAGATGAGCTGATCTTCAAGCAGATGGAAGCAATCGCAGAAGAAGCGCCGGAGCTTTTCGAGGCGCTTGGCGGACAAAGGTGGAATCACGATTTGCGCGACATCCGCGAGGCGCCAACGTTGGACCGTTCGATTGCAGCCAGTTACTTTTCGCCGAACGGCCGCGAGCTTGCGTGCCGGACTCCCAGTCAAAGGTTCCTTGCAGACCTTGGTGATGCTCGTCGAGTGGTTCGCGAAGAGTTGCAGCCTGAACAAAAGCGCGCACTCATTGCGCGTCTTGAAAGCGAAATCACCGATGGCCAGATGTTGCCCGCGCCGATTCTCATGGGCGAAGTCGTTCGCTGGCAGCGTCTTCCGGTTGTTGAGCGCGATGGGATTCCCGTAGCTGCGATGGTCGCTGACCGGGGAGTCGATGGTGCGGGCTTTCGTTTCACTCTTTTGAGCAAGCCGCTTGACGCATGGAATCTCGGCAGGGGAGGCGCAAGGCTTGGCGACTCTGAACGAGAGGGTTGCGACTCGATATTTGCTGTGACTGATGACGAGTTTCAGGTGTCGGTTGTCGGGACCGAACGTGTGCCCGTGGCCGATGCTGAAAGATACGCGTTTGAAAGCAACCGAGATCGCCGAGGTCCGTTGCGCCAGATCCCGCTGCAACGCGACGCTTTGGTTGACCAGATTGCAGACGCAGACCCGCGCGCCGCAGGAATGCTCGTCGCTGCAGCGTCCGAGGGTTGGGACTTGAGCCAAACCAAGGACTTCCTGCGCGAATTGGCCGAGTTGAATATCGAACACCGTCCCAGCTTGGAGTTTGACAACCGTGCGCCGGAACGTGGCCTTGATCGTGGCGGGTTGGGTTTTGGATTTTAAGAGGGCTCTAATGGGCGGCGCGGAACGAACGTTTACAGAGGGAACTATCAGGTGTCGGTGAACAATACGGAGTCTTCATTCCTGCGATATGCGGGTGGTCCAACGGCTCGCATTGCAAAACTCACAAACAAGTCTGTTATGGCCACACCGGCCGAGCGTGACGCTGCGGACGAGCTTGCCGATGTCCAGCGAAATGCACTCAAGTCAGTTGCACCCGATCTGCACCGAGTCTTGGACGAGAACCTAACGGCAACTCTTGAAGCGAGACGCGAAGTCTCAAGGAAAACGCTTAAGCGTTACGCGCTTGCCGCAGGCCGGGTCAACCGTGACGGCAAACCGATGATTCGCGATGATGTGATGGTTGCGCCGCGCTACCTGGTTCCAAGCGGGACCGGTACGCAGCTGGTTTCTTATGAGGCATCGCGACCTCCGCATTACAGCGATGTCGAATCGGTTCGAGAAATCGTTTCCGAGTCGCTAAAACCCGGCCAGTTTGAAGACGTTGTATCGACGCTTGAAAGCTGTTTCGTGGGACGAAGAAGCTTGCCGGTTCCCATCGAACTCTCTATGTCGACTGGCGCAAACGTCCTGCCCGTCTTGCACAGCAACGGGGAAGTGCCCGTTGCTGTCCTTGCTCCGCGAAGCAATGCGTCGAGTTTTGCGGGAACATTCGGAACCTTTGGTGGCGCTGTGGTGGCGGGCGATATTGGGCCAGACGGCAGCGTTTTGGTGATCGGTGCGGCAGGAAAGGGTTCGATGTCGGCGGCTGCGCGTGAGCTGTATGAAGAAAGCGGTCGCGGGCTTGAGCTGCGGTATGACGATCTGCTGATGGTTGCTCAGGCCGATCTTCAGGTTTCGTATGGTGCAGTAGAGGTCATCTCGGGCCTGACCCTTCGCGACCTTGCTCGATCCACGGAATACGCATCAGACAAAGCTGAGTTCACCACGATCAACGGATCACGCGTAATAGGGGTTCCCTTGACGTTGGACCACTTGAGCGCCTTTATGTGTCAGCCAACTGGTGTTGACGAAATAACTTTTGAAGCGCGCATGCCGCCGTGGTCGACAGCGTTGTTGCTTGCAGGTGCTGAGCGATACCTCAGGGGAAAAGATTTCCAAGAGTTGACCGAGCGCATTGCTGACATTGGGTCAATGAAGCAGGCATATCACGCGGTTTCTGCAGATGTCCGCAACGAAATCACCGCGATGACATCGAATCAGGGCCTTACCCTGGTTCGATAGACGAACTTGTGGGTGGGCGCAG
>JBDIBA010000017.1:0-37649 GCA_039812705.1 Acidimicrobiia bacterium | reverse complement strand
ACGAGGCAACCGGGAGCCCTTTAGGGCGAACAACGCGATTGCCGACCTGGGCAAGAGCGCCGAGCGGGAGAAGGCAACGAGGCAACCGGGAGCCCTTTAGGGCGAACAACGCGATTGCCGACCTGGGCAAGAGCGCCGAGCGGGAGAAGGCAACGAGGCAACCGGGAGCCCTTTAGGGCGAACAACGCGATTGCCGAGTGGAGCTATGGGGACTCGAACCCCAGGCCTCTTCCATGCCATGGAAGCGCTCTACCACCTGAGCTATAGCCCCTGGACCGCGCCGACTGTAGTCGACGTTTTCTGTTCGGCGGGGCTTCGGAGAAAACCTCTCAAGGAGTCACAAAGAGTGCCCGATCTAACTATTACAACCGCAGAGTGTGGTGGCTCGCGCCTCAGTTGCCACACTCTTGCGGTTTATCTCACATGGCACCGCGACGGGGGAATAAGCGGTGACTCAAAAGACAAAGGCCGCGACCTCTGGGTCGCGGCCTTTGTCTTTTGGCGGTTGGCCCAGCGTGCTTGGATTCGCTGGCCTGTTGAGCGACTGAAAACTCAGCCCTTGCAGGATTGCTCTGCCGCCTTGGACTCGTCCGTAGGAACGAGAGCCAATGGGCGTCCACAGGAGGTGATTGACCAAGTGGTGGTGTCCTGTGACGGGTTGGTTGACGAGACGTTCTGCGCGTTGCGAACGGTGAAGCGGATTGCCATCCAGCATTCCGAACCGCCGTTGTCGGTGCAGGTGTAGTTGGCGGGAATTTGAATCTGCATGCTTGCTGTGCGGCCGTTGAAGCGGTCACGGGTTGCATTTGGAATCTTGCAGTCGCCGCTGATGTCGGTGACTCGACCGTCTTCTGGTCCAAGTTGGCTGCAGCGTCCAGCAAACGTTCCGTTTGCAAGACCGGTCGCGCCAGCTGGTGCGACGACTTCGACATCAACACCATCGCCTTGTGATGCGTCGCCGATGTCGAACAGGTTTACTTCGATTGTGCGACCCGCAACGTTGCTGGTCAGTTTTGCAAAGTAGAAGCGTGCGTCGCTTGCGGTGGCGTTTGTGTAAGGAGTGAAGTGGCCAAGTGCCGAAATTGAAACGCCTTTGGAAAGTGAAGAGTTAAAAGTGTTACCGCTAAGAACGCCAGCGCGAAGAGAGAACCGATTGGCCGCTGCCGCGTCTGCGTTGGTTGTCTTTACTTCGATGACGTAATCGCCCGAACCGCTAAGTGTTGCAATTGGCGCCCACTTGCGGAACGTCTGGCCAAGTGATGGCTTGTTTGGTGTGCCGGTGGAGTTCATTCCAGCAGTTACTTCTGCGGTGGTTTTGGCGCTTGGGAAGACAACCGTGTTGAGTGCCTTGCCGACGGTCTCTTTTGGTCCAGCGATTGAGGTGATTGCAGTAATTGAAGGTGCTGGAGCGTTTTCTCCACCGTTGTAAACGTCGCCGGTGCAGAACTCGCCGTTGCCCGCTGCGTAACGCTTGGTGTCGCCAGTCGCCTGTGCGGCTGCATCGAGCAGGTCGGTGTCGGTGCAGTTGTCGCCGACATTGACGAACGAACCGTCGAAGAGTTGAACAGTGACTGCTGACGTCACGCCATCTGGAATGTGAACCATGAAACGGTGTGAGCGTTGGGCTTTCGAACCGTATGCGAAGTCCGTGTTGATTCCGTTGCTGCAGTTGCTGTTGCCGAACTCACAAAAGCCAGAACCGAATTGGTCACCAGTGGCCTTTGATGAAGTCGGTCCGGAAAGGTTGAGCCAGTACTTGGCGTTGAATCCAGCGTCGGCGGCTGATGACAGGTTTCCTTGGATGTCGTTGGCGGGTTCGGAACCAAGCACTGGAGAAGGGCTGCCCATCTCAACGGGAGCTTGGAATGTTGCATTGCTGGCACGAACGATTTCTTGTTCGTTGAGGCCCAGCACGGAGATGAAGATGTTGTTGAGAACACGACCAACTTCAACTTCCATAACGCGTGGGTTGGACTGTTTCGGTGCGATGTACACGTGGTCGTCAAAGCGACCTGCATCGTTGAGGTTGTCCTTCACGCGCAACGTGGTCGAGACATTGTCCGTCTTGATGCCGTTGTGTTGAAGCGACTTGGTTGCCGCAGCGCGGGCTCCTGCGACATCGCCGGGAAGGAATGGGGCGGCGGCCAGCGAAGCAGCGTCGGCGGCACGTTGGTAGCGCTGGGCTTGCAGGTACCAGTTACCAAGGTCGACGGCCATGCCTGCACAACCGATGATCACGGTCATCATGATCGAGGTGAGTACGAGGGTGATTCCTCGTTCGGACTTGCGAGATTGACGAGAACGCCAAATAGCATCAACTAAAAAATATCCAAGCAACATAACTACGACCGTGCCAGCCACCACGCTAAGTGGTCAACGGCTGGCGCTGTTGCGTAATCGAATTGTAACAATACGTAATAGTCCCAGGTAGTGACCCTATTACAAGGCTGACGTCCAGCTAGTTAGCAACGATGTTGACGAGCTTGTCGGGGATGATGACCACTTTGCGTATGGTCTTGCCCTCGATGTGGCGGGCCACATTTGGCTCCTTGAGGGCCGCTTCTTGGAGTGCCTCGTCGTTGCAGCCTGTCGGCACCGACACTTTTCCGCGCAGCTTGCCGAGCACTTGAACGGGCACTTCGACCATGTCCTGTTTGAGCATGGCGGGGTCGAACTGCGGGAAATCTGCTCTCGTTACCGAGGACTCGTGGCCGACGCGAGCCCACAGTTCTTCTGCGACATGTGGAGCCATTGGGGCGATCATCAAGATCATTGCCTCGGCGCCCTCACGGTCGAGGCCGCCGTTTTTGGTCACGTGGTTGGACAGCTCTATGAGCTTGGCAATTGCAGTGTTGAAGCGGAAGTTCTCGAAATCGTCGCGAACGCCTGCGATGGTCTTGTGAACCAGTCGTGAGGTTTCTGCAGTGGGCTCGGAGAACGTGTGAGGTTGACCCGTGTCTTCGTCGATGATGTTCCGCCAGAAGCGCTGCAGGAACCTGAACAGTCCGATGATGCCGGTGTTTGTCCACGGTCGATCTGCGTCGATCGGACCCATCGCCATTTCGTAGAGGCGGAGAGAGTCGGCGCCGTAGTGCTCGCGAATGAAATCAGGGTCGACTGAGTTCTTGAGGCTCTTGCCCATCTTTCCCGTGTGTTGCTTGACGGGACGCCCGTCGTAGACGAAACCGTCTTCGGTCTTTACGACATTGTTTGCGTCGACGTACATGCCGCGTTCGTCGGTGAACGCATCGGCAAGTACATAGCCCTGGTTCACCAAGCGTTGGAAGGGTTCGATTGTCGACACGTAACCCAAGTCGTAAAGGGCCTTGTGCCAAAAGCGTGAATACAAGAGGTGAAGTACGGCATGTTCGACGCCACCGACGTAAAGGTCAACGTTCATCCAGTACTGCTCGTTGGTTGCATCGCCCGCAGCATCGGTGTGGTTGGGATCGATGTAACGCAGGTAGTACGCACATGAACCGGCCCAGTTGGGCATGGTGTTCAGTTCGCGGCGATAGGTCTTCTCGCCGTCACCAAGGTCTAGGCGAACCTGCTTCCAGCCATCTGCGCGTCCCAGCGGTGCTTCGGGGACAGTGTCGTCGTTGGCGTCGACAACGGTTGGTGCAAAGTTCTCGACTTCGGGAAGTTCGATTGGAAGCATTGACTCGTCAAGCGCAATGGGCGTGCCGTCTTCGTCCCAAACGATTGGGAAAGGCTCGCCCCAGTAGCGCTGACGGCTGAACAACCAGTCGCGCAACTTGTAGACGGTTGTGGCCTTGCCGAGATGTTGGGATTCCAACCATTGGCAGATCTTGACTTTTGCGTCCTCGACTTTGAGGCCGTCAAGTGAAACTCCGGCGTTGTGCGAGCGAACTGCGGTTCCTGCATCGACAAACGCACTGGGCCAAGCATCGGCGGGGGTGTCGTCGCTCAAACCATTCTCAGAAAGCCAGTGGTGTGTGGGCTTGATGACTTCGACGATCGGAAGCTCAAGGGCTTTGGCGAACTCAAAGTCTCGTTGATCGTGCGCTGGCACGGCCATGATCGCGCCGGTTCCGTAATGAGCAAGCACATAATCGCCAACAAAGATTGGGATGCGGTTTCCGTTGACGGGGTTGACTGCGAAGCGGCCAGTGAAGACGCCGGTCTTTTCACGGTTTTCTGCTTGGCGTTCGATGTCGGTGTGGTTGGCAGCCACTGCGCAATATGTCTCGACCGCGTGGCGAGGAGTGTCGGAGTCCAGCGGACCTTTCCAAGCTGCGCGCGTGTCGGCGGGCCATTCGTCTGCAATCAAAGACTGAACCGCTGGGTGTTCAGGCGAGACAACCACATAGGTGGCGCCAAACAACGTGTCTGGGCGAGTCGTAAAGACATTGATTGCACCGGCCTTCGCCGACGCTTCGCCGCTAAAGACTTGGTCGTCTGCAATTGCGAAATCAACCGACGCGCCAACGCTTCGGCCCACCCAGTTGCGTTGCAGCGACTTGACGGACTCTGGCCAGTTGAGCGTGTCCAGGTCGTCAACAAGGCGATCTGCGTATGCCGTGATGCGCATCATCCATTGACTGAGTGGCCGCCTGAATACGGGGAAGTTGCCGCGCTCGCTGCGATTGTCCTTGGTGACCTCTTCATTTGCGAGAACCGTGCCCAACTGAGGGCACCAGTTGACGTTGGCCTCTGATGTGTAGGCAAGGCGGTAGTTAAGAAGCTCTTCGCGCTTTTCGGTTTCGCTTAGTTGTGTCCAGTCCTTGCCGGAATCGAGTTTGCGCGCGCTGGATTCCAGGTCGGCAATCAGGCCACTTATTGGCTGCGCCTTTTTGAGGTCTGGATTGTACCAAGCGTTGAAGAGTTGCAAGAAGATCCACTGGGTAAAGCGGACGAACTCGCGGTCTGTTGTTGCAACCGAGCGGCGCGTGTCGTGGCCCAGGCCAAGGCCTGCCAGCTGGTGGCGAAACGACTTTATGTTGTCTTCGGTTGTGGTGCGCGGGTGCATTCCGGTTTGTACGGCGTACTGCTCGGCTGGAAGGCCGAACGCATCGAAACCCATTGTGTGCAAGACGTTGTGTCCGGTCATGCGAAGGAAACGTGCATAAATGTCGGTTGCAATGAAGCCGAGCGGGTGGCCGACATGGAGTCCAGACCCGGACGGGTAGGGGAACATGTCCATCACGAAGGCCTTCTTTAGGCCCTTGACCTGTTCGAAGCCTTTGCTCAGTTCGCCGCTTGGGTTTGGTGCGTTGTAGGTCTCGTCCTTGGCCCAGGTCTGTTGCCAAAAAGCTTCGATTTCGTTCGCAAGCTGAGCGTTGTAACGGTGGGCGGGGGCCTCTGAAGAAGCTTGTTCATTGGGCGAAACATCTTGCGACGACATGGCCGCAGAGATTACTAGCCGGCCGGGTTTCGCCAGGCATCCCTTAGCTTGACTCGCTGGCCAGAACGGAGAATGCCGCCGGCAAAGATGACGGTTGCGAGACGCAGAACAAGTGCGGCTGTTACCGCGACTGATGCCATTGAGATTGCGACTTCCCACCACTGCACTTCGGCGGCCGCCATGCGCTCAAGCATTGTCATCGGTGCCGTGAACGGGATGAAAGACATCACGGTAACGACCGGGTTGGGTCCGCCAATGCTTGCTGCGGCACCCACAAAGAACGAAAGCAGAATGGGGATCTGCAGAGGGAAGACAAGGTTTTGTGCATCTTCGGAACGAGACACCAGTGCTCCGGCGCAGGCGTACATGCCGGCGTAGAGCGCAAAGCCCAACATGAACCAGATGATTGCGTAGACGACCACCGGCAGCGACAGTGCGCCTGCGTCGGGTGCGCCTGGGGTTGCTTTATGAGAAGCAAAGGTTGCTCCGACAAGGACGGCACCTTGCAGGAGTCCAACGGCGGCGATTCCGATTACTTTGCCGACCAACAGTTCTGACGGCTTGATGGTGGCCAACAGAATCTCAACAACGCGAGATGATTTTTCTTCGATCACGCCGTTGAGGATGAAAGCCCCGCCAAGGGTGAGGAATACAAACAACAAGATGAGTGCGGGGTATGCAGAGGCCGCGTCTTCAGAGTTGCGTGGGGGAGCCGGCGTCAGACCCTTTACCGGCAGGTTTGGTGCGTTGATTGTGTCAATTACTTCGGCGGAATCAACGCCCGCTTCGCGCAGAACCTCAACCTGGTGAACCGTCGAAGCGATTGCGTTGGCCCGGTCCGCTTGGATGTTGGGCGCTCCGCTGACCGGCTCTACCGCTAGATATACCGCATCGCCTTCCACGACCAACATGTCGAGTTCACGAGCTTTCAATGCGGCCTCGGCGCGCGCCCGGTCTGGCATCGATTGAACGCGCAGCTGTGCTCCCAGGCCAGATTGTATTGAGTTAATGGCGGGAATGATGGCTGAGTCGCTGGGCTCCAGCACACCGATCTTCAGTTGCGGTTCGCTTTGGACTCGTGACGCAACAACTGGAAGCACGACCGAGGCAATGACGAGAAGCACCATCAGAACCATCGTGATTCTGAATGTTCGCGATTTCGTGCGCTCTTTGAATTCGCGGCGCGCAATTAAGCGCAGTTGTCTGACTCTCATGACTCGCCTCTGACTGCATTGCGGAACACTTCGCTTAGTTTCAGTCGCTCGAAGCTGAAGTGGCGTACCTCGCCGGCCGAACGTGCTGCGTTCATGACGGCTGCACTCTGTGATGCATCGGCAATCTTGACCAGATGAGAATCGCCGTTGGAGGTAAGAACGTCAACGCCAGGAATCTTGTGTGTCCATTGCGGGTCGTTGGGATTGCGAACCTCGACCCTGATGCGGTCATTTGTTTCGGTGAGGTCGGCCAATGTGCCGGTGCGAACATCGCGACCCTTGTTGACAATGACCACCTTTTGGCAAACGTCTTCAACTAGGTCGAGTTGGTGGCTGCTGAATACAACCGCCACGCCGTCTTCGGCCCGCTGACGCAGAACATTGCTGAGAGATTCGATTCCTGTTGGGTCAAGGCCACTAAAAGGCTCGTCGAGGATCAACAGCTCGGGGTCGTGCGTGAGCGTGGCCGCCAGTTGGACTCTTTGTTGATTACCAAGACTCAGTGCGTCAAGGCGTTCGCTGCCGACCCCGGCAAGGCCCAGTCGTTCTAGCCAGTAAGTGCCTTTGTCGCGCGCGTCTCGAGGAGCCATGTTGTGCAGGCAGCCAAGAAACTCAAGTTGCCCAATGACCGACATTGTTGAATAGAGCCCGCGTTCTTCGGGCATGTAGCCAAAGCGCGAACGCGTCGCCAGGTTCAGCTTCTTGTTGTCCCAAGTCGCTTCGCCGCTGTCGGGTGTTGTGATGCCGAGGGCGACACGCATGGCGGTTGTTTTCCCGGCGCCGTTTGGACCAAGAAAACCAACAACAGAGCCTCTTTCAACCTGCAGGCTCATGCCGTCTAGGGCGATGTTGTCTTTGAACTTCCGTCGGAGGTTTGTGAGTTCGAGCACGCGGGTGGCGTTACAGGCCGACGGGACTGGTTAGATCTGTTTGGTCTGCCGGAGCGGGGCGTCCCAGCAGGTAACCCTGACCCAGTTCGACGTCGAGCCTTTGCAGCGTGTCCATTTCATCGTCGCACTCGATGCCTTCGGCAATCAGACACGCTTGTGTTTCGGTTGCGAAGTATTCAAGGCCCGCAACGAGGGCTTGGCGCGCAGGATCTGTGTGGATGTCGTGGACAAGGCTGAGGTCGAGCTTCACAAAAGATGGCTCCAAAGAAAGCACGTGACGAAGGCTTGCAAAACCCGAACCCGCGTCGTCGACGGAGATCTTGGTTCCAGGGCCGAGGGCGTCAAGTGCGCGACGCAGTTCGGCGTAGTCGTCGACGCGCTCGTGTTCGGTGAGCTCGAGGACGATCTCGCGTTCGGTTGAATTGATGAGTCGCGCCAGCTCGACGTTGCGTTCCATCACCAGTGCGGGTGAGACGTTGGCCGACATGAAGGCTTGTGGGTTGATGTTTGCCGACGCCTGAATGGCGACTTCGAGCGTGGCCAGTTCGAGTTCTGGTCCGCGACCCAAAATGGTTGCTTCATCGAAGCGAACGTCGGGACGCACGCCATCGTTGAAGCGGGTGAGCGTCTCAAAGCCTCGGACGTGTCCGTGTGTCAGATCGACGATTGGCTGAAACACCGGATAGAAGGCCCGGTCTTGCAATATGTGGTCGAGGATTAGGTGTCGAGCGTGGTCGCGGCCGCGCTCTGCAAGCGTCGGCGCCAAAAGCCCCGCCGCAACACCGCCAAAGTCGATGGCTGCCGAAAGCGCGCTTGTCACCACATCTACCGGAGCGGAGTCCAAGCGGTCGGTAAGAAGAACCAAAAGCCCCAACAGGTTGCGGTCGGCAACCATTGGTGCGAACGCGAGCGCACAACCGCCAAGGTTGGCGCGGGTGTTTAGGACAAACCGGAGATTCTCGGAGCGCTCGGTCCACGGGCCGGACTCTGACTTGGCCAGCAAATAGCGCCCGGCAATGCGGTCGAGGGGTTCACCGGTTTCCTCGCCAAGGATCGGCTCACCGTGGCGAGCAAGTGGCACGACAACATCGCCCTGACCGAATGAGAACATCGCGACGCCGCGCAGTTGGTGCACAGAGGCAAGTTCGCGACAAACAATGTCTGCTGTTGCCTCGGGAGTTCCGGCGGGTGCGATCTGAGAAAGGGTTCGTGCAATGGCGGCGCGTTCGCGCAAGTGGCCCTCGACCTTGCTCATCCACGCGGCCTGACGCATGAGTTGAGACTTGAGGCGCGCAAGCAATTCGTCAATGTCGAGCGGCTTTGCAACGTAGTCGCTGGCGCCGCTTTGGATTCCTTCGATGCGCTCTGCGCGATCTGTTGCTGCAGTGACCAAGATGATTGGAAGGGTGGCGGTCTTTTCGTCGCGACGCAGCGCGCGGATGATGTCAATGCCGCTCATTGTTGGCATTGCATTGTCGATGATCAGCGCCGCATAGGTGTTGGCAGCAAGCGCGGTGAGGGCTGCGGGTCCATCAGCGCAGCTGTCTGTGGGTATTCCAGCGGCCTCAAGGCTTGAGCAAATGACCTGGCGCAGCGTGTCATCGTCGTCGACGACAAGCACGGTCTCCGCAAGGTTGTTGCCCTGGCGTGGCATTGAGTTGTTTGCACTAAAAGCGTCAGCGGTCATAGTGAATCCTTACGGACTATGACGGTCGCGAGCGCCTTATGGTGCTGCTGTCCGCCCTGCCCAGAGCCACACTAATGCCAGCGGCAGTGAATTTCCGGCTACCTTTGTGCCTTACCGCTTCCCCCGGTTGCTCTTTTTTCTCCGGGGGTTAACTATGCCCGCGTCCGAGCTTGACGCGCTGCGGCTGCGTCTCAACGAGGTCGCAGATCGCACCCTGCCAATTGCGAAGATCGTTTCAATTGGCCTCATTGCGCTACTTGTCGGCGGCGCACTGCTTTACAACCTGTTGATTCCGACTGGCCCCGATGTCGAATCTCTGCCGAGGGCCAAATCTTCGACGGAGCAGGTCGGGAAAACCAATGGACCTGAAGCATCGAGTCCAACGGCTGGGTCCGAATCGACCGAATCGCCTGCGACTTCTGCGACCGAACCAACGAGCACGGTGGTGGTGCAGGTGGCCGGGGCGGTCAAGTCTCCCGGCGTGTTTGCGCTGGATTCCAACCTTCGCGTTAACGATGCCGTTACGCGGGCTGGTGGTTTGGCGATTGATGCAGATGCAGCGCGTGTCAACTTGGCAGCCAAGGTTGCCGATGGTCAACAGATTGTGGTTCCAAAGATCGGCGAGGCCGGAGTCTCGCCGGTAGCAGTTGCTGGTGCGGCGGTAGGCGCGGGGCAGGGTGGCTCCGGAAAAGGCGATGGGTTGATCAACATCAACACGGCAGATGTCGCTGCTCTTGAAGAGTTGCCTGGGATTGGTCCGAGCCTTGCCCAAGCGATTATTGATCATCGCAAGACCAACGGGCCTTTCAAGTCTGTGGATCAGTTGAACGATGTGAAGGGAATTGGCGAGGCCAAGTTCTCGCAACTCGTTTCGAAAGTGTCGGTTTGAGTGCGTGATGTTGTGTTGTCGCGCATTGGGTCGCGACCTGTTTGGTGCATTGGAATGCGTGTCCGGCAAGGGTTTGCTTCGGCCGCCGCTTTTGCTCAAGAACGTCGCGTTGTTCAAGACATCGGCCTTGTGTGTCTGACGAGTTGTGTAGTTGTCGGTGCTTTGGTTGGCGTTGCGTTTCCGCTGTTTGTTGTTTTCGCCGTAGTTGGTTTGCTGGTTGTTTGGCGCACAGCGTTGCTTGGGTGCCTGTGTGCGTTCGTCGTTGTTTCGTCGCTCAGCGCAATGTGGTGGGAACGACTCGATGTCGATTTGCCGACTTCAATTAGCGGTCAAGGTGTTGTTGTCGCCGACCCTGTGCGCAATTTCGGCACAGTTGAAATGATCGTCGCGCATGAAAACCGGCGTTACTTGGCAGTGGTGGACGCGGCGAAGACGGCTGGTGTTGGTGAGTTGCAAACCGGCCAGCAGATTGAGATTTCGGGCAGGGTCTCGAAGTTGAGCGGCAAGAAGGTTGCGTACTTGCGTCGTCAGCATGTGGCGGGGAAGTTGGTCGTCGCAACCTTGGAGCTTGTTGGTCCGGGTAATGCGATGTATCAATCGGCCAATGTTGTGCGCAGTGAGCTGGCTCGTGGGGCCAATCAGTTGTCTGCGCAGCACGCCGCGTTGTTGTTGGGTCTGACAATCGGCGATGACAGAAACGTTGACGACAAAACAAGGGAAGCGTTTCGTGAAAGTGGCATTGGCCACCTGACTGCGGTTTCCGGTGCAAACGTTGCTTTTGTCTTGTTGTTGTTTGCGCCGATCATTCAGCGGTTTCGACTGACTGGGCGTTTTGTGATGTCGGTTGGCGTGCTGTTGATGTTCGGCCTGGTTACGCGTTGGGAGCCCTCGGTGATTCGCGCAGAAGCAATGGCGCTTGCTGTGTTGGTCGGCGCGCTGATTGGTCGCCCGGCGTCGCTTTTCAGGGCGCTGTGCATTGGTGTTGGTGCTGCGGTTGCCGTTGACCCGTTTCTTGTTGGTTCGATTGGTTTCTTGTTGTCGGCATCGGCGTGTCTTGGGATGGCAACCATCGGCGCCGGACTCGACGGGTTGCTTTCGAGAATCAATGATCGACTGGGCGCTTTGCGCCGTGCCGTGTCATACACCGTGGGTGCACAACTTGGCGTGTTGCCCATGCAGCTTGCCGTCTTTGGTTGGCCGAGCCTGTTGTCTCCGCTGGTCAACATCGTGGCGGCTCCGTTGGCTGCCGTTGTCTTGGTAACGGGCATCCCTGCGATGGTTCTCGCGTCGCTGACCGGTGCACCTGTTGGCGCGGTGTTCTTGATGCCCGCAGAGATCGGCATTCGCTGCCTCAGCTGGTTGGCGCATTCGGCGGCTGGCGTGTCTTAGTCGGGAACTCAGTTCGAGGTGGTCGTCTTGCGTAGTTGCGCGCGCCACTACCGTCTTGGCCGTGTCAGATCCACATTCCGTATATCTCGTTAAGGGGCCAGACGCGGCTTTGGTCAGCCAAGAGGTCAGCGGGTTGGTGCGTGAACTGGTTGGAGAGCGAGACATTGATCTGACGCTGGCCGATATTCCCGAGACCGAGTCGATGGGCGCGATCCTTGATGCCGCGCTTACCCCGGCTTTTTTGTCAGACCGGCGCGTGGTCATTGCCAGGGACGTCGGCAGGTTTCGTGCGGACGAAATTGAGCCGCTTGCCTCTTACATTGACAACCCGGTGGAGTCCACGGTTCTCATCTTGGTGACCGGGGGAGGCGCTCTCAGCTCTCGCATTACAAAGGCCGTAAGGGCCAAGGGGCACATTGTTGATGTCACGGTTCCGTCGGGAAAGGGTCGACAGAACTGGATCAAAGAACGTGTTGCAAGTTCCGGCCTGAACTTTGACCGTGAGGCCCTTGGCTTGCTGGGAGACCACATTGGCGAGGAACCCGCCCAGCTTGCTGGACTCCTTGACGCGCTGACTGCGACCCACGGCGAAGGCGCGAACATCGCGGCGGATCAGGTTCAGGCTCTACTGACCTCCGGGGGGTCTGCGACGCCTTGGCAGCTCACTGATGCCATCGATAGTGGAGACACGGCCGGGGCACTAAGCGCTTTAGCTGCAATGACGGGGCCCGGACAAAGGCACCCCCTGGCGGTGCTGGTCACTCTTTCGCGCCATTTCACGAACCTTTCTGCCCTTGATGGCGCCAGCATTCATGGGGAAAGCGAAGCCGCCCAGCTGCTGGGAATCGGGCCCTTTCCCGCCAAGAAGGCCCTTGCCCAGTGTCGACGCCTCGGTTCTGCGCGCATTGCCAAGGCCGTTCAGTTGGTTAGCGATGCCGAACTGGATCTCAAGGGTGCATCGCCTTGGCCGGGTGAAATGGTCCTCGAGGTCCTGGTTGGCAGACTGTCCAAACTCGCACCGTCGGCCCGCCAGCGTCACTAATAGTGGCCGTCGTTGGGCGGTTTGCGGCGATTGTTCGTTGTAACGATTTTGTGGAAACGCCGCCTGAATTATGACGCTTATGCTTCATAATTCCGAGTCGAGCAGGCTACACGTCGCTGAGCTGGCCAAACGGCAAACGATCAGTTGACGATTTGTAACATTTGTAAAACTCGTGAAATTATTCACGAAGAGCGTTGACGCCGACAGGGGTCGTTCGTTACCTTCGTATTAGAGCCGCTTGGCTCTAGGGAAACCCACTCAACACAGCGGATTTCGTTGTTTGGGGGAACCAAAAACCATAGAGCCGCAGGTTGCGTTTATTGCGGTTCATAATCGAAGTTTTTTTTCTGGGAAGGGCTTACTTTGTCTTCAATCGTTTCTTCAACTGCTGCGTCCATCAACGAAAAGCACGTAGTTGACCTCACAACAGGCGTCAAGAACCGCGCTCGCAAGTTCGCAGGTCACCACAACATCTCGGTTGTGATTCCAACTCTCAACGAAGCAAAGAACCTTCCGTTCGTCTTCGAGCACCTCAACCAGTACGACATTGCCGAAGTCATCTTGGTAGACGGTTACTCCACCGACGAGACCGTCGCCGTTGCCAAGGCTCTCCGCCCCGACATTCGCGTGGTTGAGCAAAGCTGTCGCGGCAAGGGCAATGCCCTCAAGCACGGTTTCGCTGCTGCATCTGGCGACATCATTGTCATGCTCGACGCCGATGGCTCGGCAGACCCACACGAGATTCCCGCATTCGTTTCGGTTCTCGTTGATGGCGCTGACTTTGCAAAGGGCAGCCGCTTCTCTAACGGCGGTGGCTCGTCAGACATCACTGCGCTGCGTCGCGCTGGTAACTGGGGACTGAACACCCTCACCAACGTGCTTTACGGCACTCGTTACAGCGACCTTTGCTACGGCTACAACGCTTTTTGGTCACACTGCCTCCCTCACATGAACGTTGACTGCGACGGCTTCGAGGTTGAAACCCTCATCAACGTCCGCGTTGCAAAGGCCGGCTTGTCCATCTCTGAAGTTGGCAGCTACGAGGCAGACCGCATTCACGGCACGTCGAACCTCAACACCTTCCGCGATGGCTGGCGAGTGCTCAAGACCATCATGAAGGAGCGGTTTGCTCGCCTCGAATCATCTCAAGTAGCCGACCTAGAAGTCGCTGCTTAACCAGACCTCCCCAGAGGAAAATCGCTCGTTGGTCCGCAACTTGACGAGCTGGCAAAAGCCGGGCAAGGCAATCGCCCGGCTTTTTGCATGTGACTTGTCGGTCGTGTCTAGCCGATGCCCGATGTGGGGAGAATCGCGAAGACCAAAACGTTGATGATGGTGTGCGCCACAACTGGTCCCTGTAGCGAGCCGGTTCGTTCGCAGCTCCATGCAAACCAGCAGCCGGTAGCAAATGCCAGCAAGACAAACCCCGGGTTGAGCGTGCCCAGGTATAGCGCTCCAAACATGACGCCCGAGAAGATGGCGGTTTGCGAGCTTCCGGTGTGTTGCACCATTGCTGCGACAAGTTGCCTGTAGACAAGTTCTTCGCCGAGAGCTCCCAGGGCAAGCAGTGCGATTACGACGGTCCACGCGACTAGGAGCGACCCCATTAGCGATGTCGTCACCATTGGTTCGGGCTTTAACAACAGGTAGGCAAGCACGCCGATTGGCACGCCCGAAACCATCACGATGATGGACGTGAAGCTCTTAGAGATCAGCGGTTTCTTAAGTGCAAAGCCTTCGCTCGCACGAGTCTCGTTCACGTCGTGATACAGCACCCAGACGCACAGCCTGGCGATGAGGATCATGAAAATTGCAACGATTCCGGTGCGCGTTGAAACCGAGACCCCGGTTACCGGCAGTGCCAAAGTGACCAGGCGTGTCGTGAAGATTGCCGTCATGACAACAGCTGCGGTTCGTGAGTTTCTGAAGCCGAACAGCGCGTGGTTGAACGCGGTGATTAGGGCAATTGCGTAAATGGGAAGCTGGTATTCGATTCCGATATACGCACCAACGAGCTCTGCGACCACGAATGCGGCCGTGTAATAGAGCACGTAAACGCGAGGAGCGTCCTTCCAGCTGCGTGGCTTGCGCCGGTCAATGAGGTTGCCTTGGCTGTCGCGGCGCTGTGGGTGGTCCTCTTTGGATTCGAGGTCTAGGTGATCCAGCTCGTCAAGTTCGTCAAGCTCGTCCAAGTCGGGCGGATCTGGTGGTGGCGCAAATGCAAAGCGCCGACCGGCCGGCATTGGCTGGCGGGTTGATTGCGGATCGTCGTTGGACACGCCTATTTCCTAGTTGCTGGAGCTGCCTTTGTGGCGCCTTGTCCGTGGCGCAGTGCTTGCCTTGACCGGAAATAGGCAATTGGGCCGAGGATGAGACCAATCAGTTCGAGTGCAGTCAGCGAGCGTGGATAGTCGCTTGTCTTGAAGTTGTTCTTCTGCGATGACGGACTGAGCAAGTAGGCAAAACCTTTTGGAAATCGCCGAAGCACTTCGAAGTTGTGGTGGCGGCTTTCAACGGTCCACTTGGTGATGGTCGCGCCGAGGCCGATGCCGTAGCGATACATCTGGCGACGAAGCTGGGAATATGAGCGTCGGTGGCGGTGCCACATCAACGCAGATGGCTCATAGACAATTGCGAACCCCGAACTGATGACGCGTTGCAAGACATCGATGTCTTCACCGCCGTGAGTTGGGGTTCCAGCGCCTAGTTCCGTTGCGAAGCCGTTGAGGGTTTCGAGTGCCTTGCGCGACAGTGCCATGTTGGCGCCCGAGCCGAACCTTCCTGCGTTGTACGGATACAAGATGTCGTCGCGGCGCCAGCGGTGATTGTCAAAGACCTGCCTTGAAAAGCCCTTGTTGTAACCGCCGTACTGTTCCAAGAGGTCTTGCGCGGGTGTTTCAATCTCGGCGGGAATGATCGGGCCGGTGACGCAACCAACGTGGTCGGCACTGGCAAATGCGTCTGCGATTGAGCTCAGCCATGCCGGTGAAACCAATACATCGTCATCGGTGAACACAACGATGTCGCCTTTTGCTGCAGTCCATCCGCGGTTGCGCGCATTGGATAGTCCGCGGTTGGGTTCGTGAACGTGGCGGACACGCGGGTCTGATGCGAAATGGTCGGCGACTTTGTCCGCTAACGGGTTAGGGGAGTCTGAGTTGTCAACAATGAGGATCTCGAAGTTGCTGTAGGTGCAGTTTGCAATGCGTTCTGCGGTTCGGATTGCTGCCTTGTTGTCGTTGAGTGTGCAGATGGTGGCCGAGATCAAGGGGGAGTCGTGCGTGGTTGGGCTGGCAGTTGCGAAGCGTGCGATGTCTTGAGCCGACGCCGGAGTCTCAAGGCCGTGTGCTTCAAATGCCGAGACGATTCGATCGCGCGCTTCGTCCCATGTTGCCTTGCGACACTGGTCAACGATCTGTTCTTCGTCGTCGCCGTCTGACACTCGCAAGGTGGTCAGAACGATTGGAATTGTTCCGAGACTGGCTAATGCACGGATGCGGCGATAATCAGTTGCATCAACGGGCTTTTCATCGGGGTCTGTGACCGAACCCGTAACGAGGTCGACAGCGACAACGCGTGCCGGTGCGAATGCTGGTGTCGGGCTGAATCTGGTGCTCATTGTTCAGTTGTCGATGAGTTGGTTGCATAGTCGTTTGCGTTTTCTTGCGCGTAGACGTTGATTGGGCTGCCTGCGGCCATTGCGCGTAAGCGGCGGTATTTGCGCCACACCTTGGTCTTGAGCGCCTCGTTGCCGGACGCCTTTGGCGCACCCTGTAGTTGCAGCCATCCGCGGAACGTGTCGTCGGTGTGGGATGTGCGAACAAGCAAGCGCGCAACGTTGAAACGGTCGTCGTCGCGGTGCGACAACATGTCGCGAACGCCCGCCGCACTTTCGTAACCGGCTGCTTGGGTCATCTGCTTGACGCGTGGACCGCAGTAACCGTGCGGATAGGCGTACGAAGCAATCGGCTTTTGCAGTTTGTCTTCGAGTAGGCCCTTTGGGCGAAATATCTCATCGCGCAGCTGCGTCCTGCTCAACGTGTCCAGGTGCGGGTGGGACTGGGAGTGAGCGCCAATTTCGGTTCCGGTTGCGGCGATGTCGGGAATCTCATCCCAGTGGAGCATCTTGTCTTCGGGTCTGCTGATTGCCTGGTTCGAGGGATTGCCATCGAGGAAGCCAGTTGTGATGTAAAGCGTAGAAACCATGTTGCGGTTCTGCATTTCTGGCAGCGCCGTCGTGGCGAAGTCGCCATAACCGTCGTCGAACGTAATCACGATCATCTTTTCGGTCGACTTGCCAAGAGTCCAAGCCTCAAGCAGCTGGGAAAAAGTGACTGTCTTGTAACCCTCTTCTTGAATGAGATCAAGATGACGGGAGAACGTGGCAGGTGTAACCGAGAAGGGTTCAATCAACCGTCCTGGGTTTTCGGAAACCGAGTGGTACAGCAGTATCGGGTTCATTGTCCGCCCCCAAGTTGTTTTGGCAGTCGTAATTGCTTGCCCGAGTCCATCCGTCCCCGCGCGTAACCGATTGTTGTTGCAACAAGGCCAGCGACAATTGCGCCGGCGCGCGCAAAACCGGGGCGGTCACCTTTGATGCCATCACGTATGCCGCGCGCGACCCCTTTTGGAAGTGTGACCGTGGAGTAGGTGCGTTCACTTGAAAGGGCGTCTTGCGAACCGACGAGCTTGGAAACTACGGCCTTGGATAGGCCTTCAGCGAAACAGCGCCGAAGGAAATACGACAGGTTCGCGCGCGATGCAGGAATGTTGTGGCTGACTTTCGCTTGGGGTTCATAAAGGACGGTTGTCGAGCGATTGGCCTGCAGGGTCTGGTTGATGCGAATGAACAGTTCTGTCTCTTCGCATCCAACCGGATGTTTCCCGACTCGTCCGATTGCATGGCTAAAAGGCCCGGCTTCATCGAGGGCAGATTTGCGCACGGCCATGTTTGCGCCGATGGGGTTGCGGATGGGGCCGCGTTGGAGAGGTAGTCCCGTGTAACTGCAGCCGACAACCCAATCGAACTCGCTGGGCCACCAAGTTGGGCGCGGAGCACGCCAACGTGGCTGGACCAAACCCCCTACGCCAACCACATCGGGGTCGGAAAAGCAGTCCAGTAGTGCTCGGCACCAACCTTCGCTGGCTTCGGCATCGTCGTCGAGAAAGGCAATGATCTCTGTTTTGGCAACCGCGACGCCAGAGTTGCGTGCACCCGAAAGTCCGCGTGTTTGGCTGTTCTCGATGATCGCGATGTCGGGGCTCTTCAGTTCTTGGTTGGCTTTTTCAAACAATGGTTTGTTGTTGTCGATAACCAAGATGATCTGGTCTGGTTTTGGTGACTGCTGTCGTAGGGAAGTGACGGCATCGACGATGTCTTGCCAACGTTCTTCTGTGTAGGCGCAAACAACTGCGGCCAAGGTTGGAGTTGTCATCGCGCACCTAACTTTCGCAACACATATAGAAGGGGTCCGACAACCATCCCCTTCAGCTCAGCAATCGTCAGCTCGCGCGGGAACTGTGGAGACTTACGGCTGTTTTTTGAGCTTTTTGGGTTGAGAATCAGCCATGCGCCGAGGGGGAGGCGAGCCGCAATTTCAACGGCGCATCGTGGTGACAGAAGGCCCCACTTCATGAAGATGGCGCTGAGTCCAATGCCGTAATTGAAGAGTTGCTTGCGAAGTGCCAGGTACTCGTCTCGGTGGTAGTGGTAGATGATTGCGGCGGGCTCATAGGAAATCTTTCCCTTGTTCATGATGACCAATAGGAAAGCGTCGAGGTCTTCTCCGGCGCGCGTGATGGTTCCCGGTCCTAGGTCTTCGTCAAACCCTCCGAGTTGTATTAGGCGTTCCTTGCGGAATGACGCGTTGTTTCCAGACCCGAAGACGCCCGCCGTGTATGGGTATAGGACCGTGTAGTCACTGCGGCGGCGACGCGCAAAAACCCTTTGTTTATAGCCCTTATTGAAGCCTCCGTACTCTTCAAACCACTGTTGAGCCTGGTGGTCGAATGAGGCGGGTAGAACCAAGCCGGTTACGCAATCAACATCTGGGTGAATGACGTACTGACGAGCCAGCGCGCGCAGCCAGTTGGCGTCGGGGATGACGTCGTCATCGGTGAACGCAACAATCTCGCCAGTTGCGTGCTGCGTGCCGACGTTGCGTGCGTGGGAAACACCCGGCTCAATAATCGAGACGTACGAAACATGTGAGTGTTCGCGAAAGTTCTCGTAGTACATGACTTTGGTCGAGTTGTCCTCGGCCCCGTTGTCAACAATCACGATGTCGAAGTCCGGGTAGTCAAGCTGCAACAAGCGTTCAACACAGCGCTTGAGTTCATCTGCGCGGTTGCTTGTTGCAACGACGATCGAAATCTTTGGAAGCTGGGCCTCGTCGGATGGAAGCGACCAACACGGCGCGTTCCGCCAATTGGAGTCGACGAGTGCTCCTTCGACCAGGATGCCGTTTGTCGTCAGTTGATACTTGACTGCGTCGTCGTGGCTGAGGTGATGGCGAATTTGATTCGTCAAGCTCGACGAAATGGCCTGCAGCACAGCTTCTGGTGCTGCGGGGCCTTTGGACGTGTCGATGGTGACCACGCCGAGCGGGTGCTTGTGGAGCGTGACCAACACCTCAACGCTGTGATACGTCTTGGTGGGAGGGCCTTCGGTCGGTCCGTTGAGGCTGTTCAAGCCCGGCTCGATGGTGGGAATGGTTTCGGTGAGTTCAACGCTGCCGACACCAGCTGGCGCGTATGTCTCAACCAAATCATTCATGATGGGCAGCGTACGAAAATAAAACACCCGCTGCCGGGCACTGTGGACTCACTAGTGCTGGAGCGGGTGTTTGTTAGAAGGAGGTAAGCGGACTTAGGAAGCCTTGAGGGAAGCAATGCGCTTCACAAGACGGGACTTGCGATTTGCAGCCTGGTTCTTGTGAATGATGCCCTTCGCGGCGGCCTTGTCTAGCTTCTTGAGCGCAAGGCGCATGGCGGCAACTGATTCTTCAGCTCCGTTTTCGGCCTGCGAGACAGCTGACTTGACGCGGGTTCGCAGTTCGGCCTTGACGGCCTTGTTGCGAAGGCGTGCCTTCTCGTTCTGTTTATTGCGTTTGATTTGGCTCTTGATGTTTGCCATGGCGCAGAGACACTAGCAAGACTTTCTGCTTCGTAATTGCAGTTCGGACCTTGTCAGTTGATTTAGTTTGAATGGATCGTGGCTGAAAGCAACCCGGGTAAAGCCGTTCCGCAAGAAAACATTCGCAACCTTTGTGTCATTGCTCACATTGACCACGGTAAATCGACGCTGTCCGACCGCATATTGGAGATCACCAATGCGGTGAGCGCGCGGGACATGAGGGCTCAATACCTCGACTCGATGGACATTGAGCGAGAACGAGGCATAACCATCAAGGCCCAAAACGTGCGGGTCGATTGGAAGGGCACCAAGCTGCACCTCATCGACACGCCGGGTCACGTGGACTTTGGCTACGAGGTTTCGCGGTCGCTCGCCGCATGCGAAGGCGCCATTTTGCTGGTCGATGCCTCGCAGGGCATCGAGGCACAGACCCTGGCGAACTGTTACTTGGCTCTTGAGCACGACTTGGAACTTGTTGTTGCTCTAAACAAGATCGACCTGCCCGCCGCTGATCCCGAGCGGGTGGCAGCAGAGATAGAAACCGTCCTTGGTATCGATGCCGACGATTGCCTGGCCGTCAGTGGAAAGACCGGCGCCGGAGTCGACGCATTGTTGGACAGGGTTGTCGAGAGGATTCCCGCACCGATTGGAGACCCACAGGCGCCGCTGCAGGGTCTTGTCTTTGACTCTTATTTTGACCAGTACAGAGGTGTGGTCAGCGCGGTTCGCATTGTTGAGGGGACCATGCACACGCGCGAGAAGCTGCGCTTCATGCAGGCCGGCGTTACCCACGAGATCGAAGAGATCGGTGTGCGCACGCCGGAAAATGTCCCGGTGTCGTCGCTTTCGGTCGGTGAAGTTGGGTATCTGATTGCCAACGTTCGCGATGTCGGTGAAGCGCGTTCGGGTGAAACGGTGACCGTGGCTGCACGGCCCGCTGCAGAGCCACTGAGCGGGTATTCAGAGCCAAAGCCAATGGTGTTCTGCGGCCTTTTCCCGACCTCGGGTGACGCCTATGGAGACTTGCGCGAGGCACTCGAAAAGCTCCAGTTGAACGACGCTTCGGTCACCTATCAACCAGAGACGTCGACGGCGCTGGGTTTTGGCTTTCGATGCGGCTTCCTTGGCCTGTTGCACATGGACATCACGCGAGAGCGCCTCGAGCGCGAATTCGACCTTGACCTGATTGCGACCTCGCCAAGCGTCCAATACCTGGCTTATAGGACCAACGGCGAGGTAGTCGAGGTCGACAGCCCCAATTCCTTGCCGCCCATGAACGAGTTGACCAAGGTCGAAGAGCCGTTGCTCAAGATCACCATCCTCATGCCGTCGGATTACACGGGCACGGTCATGGACCTTTGCCAGACGCGGCGGGGTGACATGGTTCGCATGGAATATCTCTCGCCAGAGCGCGTTGAGCTGATTTACCGCATTCCGCTTGCCGAGGTTGTTGTCGACTTTTTCGATGCGTTGAAGTCCCGCACCAAGGGATACGCCTCGCTCGACTATGAGCCCGACGGTTACGCCGAAGCCCCGCTTGTGCGGATTGACATCTTGTTGAACGGCGTTGCCGTCGATGCCTTCAGCGCCATCACGCACCGGGACAAGGCTGATGACTATGGCAAGAAGATGTGCGCCAAGTTGAAGGAACTGATCCCACGCCAGATGTTTGACGTCCCCATTCAGGCTGCCATTGGTGGGCGGATCATTTCCCGTCAAACCGTCAAGGCGCGCCGCAAAGATGTGCTGGCCAAGTGCTACGGCGGTGACATTTCCCGAAAGCGCAAGCTGCTAGAGAAGCAGAAAGAGGGAAAGAAGAAGATGAAGAACATCGGGGCAGTCGAGGTGCCTCCGGAGGCCTTCGTGAGCGCCCTCAAGCTCGAGGAATAGCAGTCGCCTGAAGTTCTCCGGCCTTTTGACTCCACCTGGAATGTCGTGTTCACTCTAGGTGGTCATGTTCGGCGCTGTCCGTGACCTTATTTTGTTTGGTCACGGACAGTGTTTCGTAGATGTTTGGATCGGGTTGAATTGGTGAGAACAGTGAACCGATTCAGCAATCTTTTGGCCGATATGGACTTTCCCGAGCGATACCGAGCATCTTGGCAAAATGCCTGCTCGACGGGCCTTTATGGATCCCTAGGCATTGTTGTAAATGGCGAAACTTCGGGCGATGAATCCCTTAATACTTTTGTAAAATTCGGGTCGATAATGGACCCATTGATGACTACTCTCGACACCGGTCCCGTGACTCTCCGGGCCCAGGAACTTGGATGACGAAGGCCTTGTCTGCTCTCACTTCTTCAACTCAGCACCCCCAAGCTCAAGACCAGGTCGTAGATCTGCGTTCGATTCCCGAACTAGAGGTGGAAAAGCCGAATCCGAAACTCCGCTGGGCATTGATGTCCGGTGACTTTGTTGCGGCATTTCTAGGTTGGGCTCTGCCGTTCCTCACTCCTGGCGCGTTGTTGTTCAAGGGGATTGCCGACGCGGACATAGGTCTGCTCTTCCGAGTAGGCGTCATGACGCTTATTGCCGCGGCAGCCACTGTTTGCCTCATCGGCAGCGAGCGTCTCTATCGGTCGCGTGTTGCAACCATGCGAACAGTCGAGATTTCGCGATTGGGTCGAGTCTCTTTGGCCGCAGGCGTTTGTTCGATCATTGTCTGTCGATTGCTGGGCGAGATTCACTTGGCTCGCGTGCCCGTGGCAACGGCCATTCTTACCTTCTTCTTCCTTAACCTGTTCCGCATCGGTTACAACACGTGGATCTCTAATGCGCGTCGTGCAGATCGCTACACACGATCCGTGTTGTTGATTGGTGCGAACGACGAAGCGTTCAACCTGTTTCGCCACTTCCAGCGCCACCCCGAACTTGGCTACCGGGTTCGTGGCATCGTTGGGCGTCTCGACGAAGCCGTCCGTCACGACTTTGGCGTGCCGTGGATTGGTGATGCTGCTCAGCTGACTCGAATTCTCGACAAGACCGGTGTGCGCGGAGCCCTTGTTGTTGGCGGTTCGCTTGGCCGATTGCAGCTGAACAGCGTCATTCGCCAGTTGTTGGAGCGCGAGGTGCATGTGCACATGAGCACGGGCATCAACGGCATTGACCACCGTCGTATGCAGACCCACTCGCTTGCATACGAGCCAATGGTTTACGTGGAACAGGCCGACCTGGCGCATTGGCAGACCGTTGTGAAACGGGTGATCGACATCGTTGTTTCGCTGATCGTCTTGATTCTCGTGTCGCCGATCATTGCTGTCTGCGCGCTTCTAGTGAAGTTGCACGACGGTGGTCCGGTGTTCTTCCGTCAGGAAAGAGTCGGCCGCGATGGCAAGTTGTTCAAGATGACCAAGCTGCGAAGCATGGAAGTCAATGCCGAGGCCAAGTTGGTTGACTTGGTTGAAGACAACTTGCGCGATGGTCCGTTGTTCAAGATGGAAGGCGACCCTCGCGTCACGCGAATTGGTCGCATCATGCGCGCGACGAGCATTGACGAGCTTCCCCAGTTGTTCAACGTGCTTGCCGGAACCATGAGCCTTGTTGGTCCGCGTCCCGCACTTCCGTCGGAGGCTGCCAACTTTGACCAGACCCTTTTGGCGCGTCAAAACGTGATGCCGGGAATCACCGGTCTTTGGCAGATTGAGGGACGTGACAATCCAGACTTCACGCTTTATCAACGGCTCGACCTGTTCTATGTAGAGAACTGGTCTGTTGCCCTTGACCTGTCAATCCTTTTGGGAACCGCGCGCGCTGTGCTGATGCGCATTGCGGGGCCGCGCAACAACTAGTTGCCCCGCCGCTCAGTTGTGCAGCCAAGCAAGGGTTGGCTAACTGAGGTCTTTTAAGTAGGGCGCACGCAAGTCCTTGTCGGAAATGACGGCATCTTCAAGTGGAATTGGCCACCGAATGTTTAGCGAGAGGTCGGCCAGGTTGACGAAGGTGTAATCAGCCTGCGGGCTCCAGTGCGCATCAACCAGATAGCTGTACGCAACGTTGTCGCAAAGCGTCTGATAGGAGTTCGCGCAACCCCTTGGGACGAAAAGCGCCTTGGACTCGTCAAGTGTGAAGGTTTCGACTTGCGCGTTTTCAGGGCCTTTTCGCAAGTCGACAATCGCGGCAAATACGGAACCATTCACAACGCTGATCAGCTTGTTCCAAGGCTCACCATGAATGCCTCGCGTGGTTCCTTCTTGCGTGCTGACGGCAACGTTGTGCTGTACGGGTGTGAACGCGGGAAAACCGGCTTCGGCAAACTTTTGCAGTTGCCAACCTTCCTTGAACGAGCCGCGTGAGTCTCGGTTGACAACAAGGTCGACTTCCAGCAAGCCCGAAATGGCTGTTTCTCGGATAGCGATGCTCTCCATGCAACCTTTGCTATCACGGTGGCAGTTGCTAGTGGGCTTAAAGGGATTCGAGGTATTCCCAGGCGCCGTCGACATCCAACACGCGTGATGCATAGCTGGCTTGGGCCAACGTGTCTCCAAGGATCGGGTCGTGCTTTGCAATGCGGGTGTTGGACACGGTTCGCGCCAAATAAGCCGGTGCAGGTCTGCCTTGGGCTCCGAGTCGCGCCAACGTGGCGCGCAGGTCTTGTGCTTCTGTGCGAGGCGCGGCAATCATCGGGCCTTCGTTGGTTGCCGAAATATCGACAGTGCCGAGGCCGACACAAACGGTCTGACCGGCAAGGTCTCCGGCCCAATGAAACGCATATGCGGTGTTGCGGTGCTGGACCACGCTGTTGTGGGCAAGATCGAGCTTTCTGTAAGTCGCGCGACCCTGGTTGAGCAGAACGCGTGCAACGTCGTCCAAATATGGAGGAACGTCGTTTGATTCGTAGACGCTGCGCATCTGTTGATGAATGCGCGCATGCAATTCGGGGGACTCGCCGCCGAATGTCGGCGCAATTCCGGCTGCTGCTGGACTGAGGTCGATGACACTGTTGGCCGAATCGATGTTTTCAACTTTCCAACGACGTCCAGAAAACACGACGAGCGCCCCAACAAAAACCGGGCTGGTAATCGGCAGCGTGCCAAGTGTCTTGCCGCCTGCAACCAAACGGAACTCTCTTGGCAGCGCAAAGGCAGTGTAGAAGTCGAAGTGTCCGACCATCTTTTCGCCGCGCGTGCCGAGTAGAAGGGTGTTGTCCTGAAGTTGCATGATGAGCTCGGCCTCGCCCAAGTCGCGGAGCAGTAGGGCGAACTGTTGTGCCGTGACTTCTTGAAATGGACCGGCGCCACAGAGGATTTCGTAGCAGCGCGATGGTGTAACCCCGTTGCGTTCGGCGATCACCGAGAGCGTCTGCTGGGTGAGCGTAGAGAAATCAACAACGCGCGGCCGTGGCGGTTCGAACCACTTTTGCAACAACAGCTGCACCATGGCAATGGATTGAACGACGTTGAGACGAAGCGCAAGGTCTGGCGGGGAGCTTTCGTCGACTGCTGCTTCGGTGATCAGTAAGTGAATGATGGCTGCTTCTCCGCGCCGTCCTGCGCGTCCGAGTCGCTGGCGCAGTGACGCAACCGAGGGGGGTGCGCCCACCTGGCAAACGGCTTGCATTGAGCCGATGTCAATTCCCAGTTCAAGCGTCGATGTGCAAATGGCGCTTGCCGGCTCTGGCTTGCTGAGTCGGGCTTCGGTGTCTTCGCGAACGTCTTTCGCGAGGCTGCCGTGATGTGGGAAGAACTGTGTTGGGATGGCGTTTTGGTTACAGATCGAGCGCAGTTCGTCCGAAAGCGCTTCGACGCGGTAACGCGAATTGGCGAACACCAAGCCCTTGCGTCCACCAAGAATCTTGAACACTTTCTCTGAAACAAGCGTGTCGAGATTGGTTTGTTCTTCGTTTGGAGCATCTGGTGTTGCGGTTGCGGTTGGAGTGCGTGCGCCGACGAAACCGTTCAGACCAATGCGCAACTCTTGTGAGTCGTCGCGCGACTCGATCACAAGAACGGACTTTGGGTCTTCGGGTTTGAGCCAACGTGTTGCGATCAAAGGGTCGCCAAGGGTGGCTGACAACCCGATGCGAGGGGCCTTGTGTTGAGCGGCCAAGTCGACGCGATGCAACAGCGATTGCAGTTGTCTGCCGCGATCGGTGTCAATGAATGCGTGCACCTCATCGATGACGATGTAGCTCAAATTGTTGAACATTCGGGCAACTTCGTTGCCGCGTCTGACGAAGATGGCTTCGAGGGATTCGGGCGTGATCAACAAGACGCCATTGCCGGTGAGTGCCTTGGTTTTCGCGGTGCTTGATACATCGCCATGCCAGCGGTGAGTTGGCAGGTCTACCGCGTTGCAGAGTTGTTCAAGTCGCGAGCCCTGGTCGTTGATCAGCGCCTTGAGCGGGCTGACGTAAAGAACGTCGAGGCCTTTGCGAGGTTGCTCGGGTCGAATGGCAGAGCAGATGGGGAGGAACGCGGCTTCGGTCTTTCCGCTAGCCGTCGCTGCTGCAATCACGACACTTGTGTTGCCTTCGAGAACCGGCTGAAGTGCGCGTTGCTGGGCGTCTCTGAGGTTTGTCCAGCCTTGTTCCCAGATCCAGCGTTGCAGGTTCGGGTGCAGGGCTGAAAAAGCGTCGCTCATTTGAATGCTGTGTGACTAAAGACGGAATGTTGTGAGGTTGTCGTCGCCATCGCTATCGCCCGTGTCGGCATCGCTATCGCCCGCGTCACCTGAGTTGCTGTCGGGACCAGCGTCTTGCTTTACGTCGATGCGCTCAATGAGGTCGTGCCATTCGACGTTCTCGTTCTGATCAAGAACGGCAAGCAGGTCTACAAACTCTTTCACGGTGTTGCGCGGAGTGCGGAACGTCGACGCGCCGACTCTTTGTGCGCAGTGTTCAATGAAAGCGCCAAGTGCTTCATCGGGAACCAGGTATCGCGATTCATCGCCGCTTGCGTAGACGTGGCGCAATTTGTGTAACAACACATAGAGATCTTCGGGGCTGAGCGACGCAAGGCGAATGACCGGGCCAGAAAGGTCAACCAGCTCCTTGTTGGCAGGCGTCATTGTGAATGAGTTTTCGGCAAGTCGTGATGCAAGTGCCTGATAGCTCGAGAGACCGCGTCGCGGGTCGAGCATGGTTTCAGGTGTTGCGCCAAGAATGAAGCCGAGGTGGTCTGCGCTTGCCTGCAACGAGTCATTGAGGATTCGCAGGATCTGTTCGTAGTTGCTGTTGCGAGCTTGGGAGTTGTTGAGCTTGAACAGGTTCACCAACTCGTCGAGGTTGACAAGGAGTCCTGCGAAACCGGCCATGTGAACAAAGCGCGCAAAGATCTTCAACATGTCGTAGAACGACGCGTCCTCGATGATTGTGCGAACGCCAAGTGCCGCGCGGGCGTCTGTGCGTGTAGCGAACTCGCCGCGCAGCCAGCGAAGCGCGTCCGACTTGAGCTGCTCGTTGCCCGAGTCGTGGCCGCGCCAATACTGTGCAACAACTTCTGCAAAGTCGTAGCCGTTTGTGGATTCGCTCAGCGAGTCGAGGCGCTTGCGAATGATGGCGTCGGGTGTTGTGCCCTCTTGTTCGGCTTGGGCCAACGCGCTTGTGATGAAGCGTTCGACGACGCTTGCCAGAGCGCCGCCATCTGGCCGCGAACGCGTGGAGCAGTTGCGCATGAGTTCGGAATAGAGGCTGCGCGCCTGACCGTTGCTTGCGTGTAGGCGTCGGTCTGGCCCGAGGTCACCGTGAAGAGTGACCATTTTCTTTTCGAGCGCGATGGATCGAATGAGGTTCAAAAAGAACGTCTTGCCAGAGCCATAGTCGCCAACGACAAAGCGAATGGCCGAGCCGCCGCCGCTAATGCGGTCGAGGTCTTCGACCAGGGCGGCAATCTCTTTGGAACGGCCAACCTGAATGAGGCGTTGGCCAACTCGCGGAACAACGCCAGCGCGCAGGGACTGAATCAAAGAGTCACGCTCTTTTGGCCGAATGGTCTCGGTTGTGGTGGCGTTGGGAGTGGGCTGCTGACTGGTCATTAGCGGGCCAGTCTCTCACCTGCGTGTGACAAGCGTTGCGGCTATTCGGTCATCATCCGGAATACCTCAGCGTCTACCTGAATGCCCAGGCCCGCGTCGACCACGGCTTCACCCACGGAGTCGAAAGCGGCCTCGTTGATGGCGTCTATTGCGCTTTCGGGCAACAGGTGGTGAGTGGAGCACAATGCTTCGAACTCGTCCTGGGTCCAGCTCGTTTGTTCGCTCAACTTCAAGAGAAGTGCCGAATGTGAGGGGTCGAGGCCTGCAATGCCCGCAGTGGTGAGCGCAGGCCCTGACGTTGGCGGATTCTGCTCACTGTTCGCCGGGGTCTGGGCAGGGGTGTGGACCTCATCGTCATCGACGAAGATTCCCGCCAGCAATTCAGAGACGCGGTGAGAGTCGACTTTGGTTTTCGCAATTACTTCGTGATCGAGGTTGAACGACACGCGTTCGCCAGGTGTTGTTGCATCGGCTGTATGGCCGGGCGCACCGGTCGGATTGATTCGGTCCCCGTGGTGCATGGCGCGATACGCGGCTTGATGATCAACGCCGAGCAATTCGAGGGACTTGTGAAGCCCGCGCATTGTCGCGGTTTCGGGAAAGCCGCCAGACGATGCTTGGCGGATCAACATGTCGGCAATGGTGTGAGGGGGAACGGTCAGTTCTTTAATGCGCGTCTTGATTCCTGCAATGCGTGAACCCGCATCCATTCGCCAGCGCGCGTGCGCGTGCAACCGACGAATTTCGGCGTCATTGAGGTCGACGATCTCGGCAATCTCATCAAGCAGGTCCATCAGTCGATGGTCTGAACAGGAGCCACCGTTAGCAATTACGTGAAGGCCCAGATCGCATATAACCAATGCGTCATTGGCAGCTGTACTTGGTGCGTATTGACTTACGCCGGTGGGATCGTTGGGCGACGCATCTTGGTGCAGTCGATAGAGGACGGCGTTGCCCGTGCCGACAACTTGACGTTCAAAGCGAGGGTCTGGAACCAAGCCAAAACCAATGGCATTGAGCAGCTTGGCCAACGAAGTAGACGCAACTCTTGAAAGCGTTGTTACTTCGGGGTCCCAAAGTTCACTGAGTTGAGTGCCGGGCACAAAGCCAAACTCGTGATTTGCAACAAGGGTTTCGGCAACTTGGCGCAGGTCGTTAAACGTGTCGTCTGTTCCGTGCAACAGGTCGGCGGGCAGCAACGCGCGTGCACCAAGTGCATCGGAATCTTTGTTTGTGCCGATGTAACGCGAATAGGCGTCCAGCTCGGACTCGCATTGACTTGCAACATCTGCAATGGGACGAACCTGTGCAGCATCGTCACCAAAGTCAATGAGATCAGTGCGGATCGCAAAACTTCCCAACAGCGACCAACTGTCGGTTCGGTAGTTGATTAGCAGCGGCTTGTTGAGGTGATTGTTGTTAAGGAAAAAGCCGTCTGGAAAGTGTTGATTGAAGCGAATGGTGAAGAGTTCTTGAAACTCTTGCGGACAACGCTTTGCGGGAGTCTTGAGTCGAGACCAGGCAGCCGTTGTTAGCCAGGCAATTGCCCACTTTGCCGGTAGTGGTTGACCGGAGGCATGAATGCAGCCGAGTGCGTAACGCAGATGTGCGGGCGCCGTCCAACGATTGATGTACGGCGGCGGGTCACTTGTTGGAGCACTGGTGTCTGTTGCGATATTTGCTGCGACAACATCGAGTTGTTGGCAGCGTTCGCCTAGTTCTTCGGAATGTGAAAAGACTCGCGCGATGTTTGTGAGTTCTGCGCGAATTGCGGTGATCTCTTCAAGTCGCGCTTCGTCCAGTGAGCCCGCGTGTGAAACAAAGTCATGCAGCAGGCGGCGTTCAACCCCAAACAAGAAGAGCCGCACAAAGTCGACATGGATGTCACCGCGGGAGCGCCCCGCGCTGAGCCACTCCAAAAACACGCCGCGCGCGGCTGGGGCGAGGTTGGCGTAAGAGAGGCGGTATCCCAGTCCGAGGCGACGGACCCGTTCATTTGGCGGTTCGACAGTCAAGCGGGGGTCAATGAGGGCGGGCTCGGTGCCGCCGAACCATGTTTCGACCGATGAAAGCCGTTGTCCGACGTAGGCAAATGGATTGGCAATTTCATACCCGGCGATCTTGACGGGATCGGTGGAATGCCAGTTTGCGTCGTCTGACCTGGACTGTTCCTTCTTGGATTTGGAGCTGCTGCGAGAAAGCAGGTGGGCACGAACCGTCTCGTCGAGCCAAGCAGGGGTGTTGTCGTAACGGCCGGCCATCCAATCGATCCTACGACTTGTACCCTTGGGCTCGATATGAAGATTGATGCCAACCAGCAATATCGAGCTCTTCCTCCGCTGTCTCCACGCCTTACGGCCAACGATGGCTGGTTTGGTTCCTTCGGCGGCTGCTTTATTCCGGAGATTCTTCGCGATTCCATCCTGGAGCTGCAACGCACGTATCGGGCGTCCATTGATGACCCGGAGTTCGCGAAAGAGCTGAGCGATCTTCAGCGCAACTATGCGGGGCGTCCAACGCCGATGTCCTTTGCGCCCAACCTCACTGGCGCCTTGGGTGGTCCGCAGATTTACTTGAAGCGCGAGGACTTGAACCACACCGGTTCGCACAAGTTGAACAACGTATTGGGGCAGGCTCTCCTTGCAAAGCGTCTCGGGAAAAAGCGCGTGATTGCCGAAACAGGCGCGGGACAACACGGCCTTGCCACGGCAACCATTGCTGCCAGGCTCGGACTTGAGGCAACCATTTACATGGGCGCTCACGATGTTTCGCGGCAGTTCCCCAACGTGTTTTGGATGCGTAAGATGGGCGCAACTGTTGTGCCAGTGGAAACCGGTGGTGCAGTTCTTAAAGACGCAATCGACGAAGCCATGCGTGACTGGGCATCGAGTTTCACTGACACGCACTATCTGCTGGGTACCGCGTGTGGTCCTCATCCGTTCCCGGAAATGGTTGCGCGCTTTCAGTCGGTTGTCGGCGCCGAAGCGCGTGTGCAGTTTCGCGAGTTGAGCGGGAAAGAATTACCAACGGCCGCATATGCATGTGTTGGTGGCGGTTCCAATGCACTTGGGCTTTTCAGTGGATTCATAGACGATGATTCCGTTCGCTTGATTGGCGTCGAAGCCGGTGGTCGAGGCGCCAAGTTGGGTGACCACGCGGCACGCATGCGCGATGGCTCCGGGGCGCCCGGTGTAGCGCAGGGTTATTCGACGATGTTTCTTCAAGACGACGATGGGCAGTTGGCGCCGACTCACTCTGTTGCCGCGGGGCTTGATTACGTTGGCGTCTCTCCAATTCTTGCTCACCTTGCCGAGACGAAGCGGGTTGAGTTTCGGGCCGCGCCAGACGATTCAGTCACAGAATCAGTCGCCATGCTGGCGCGCACCGAAGGAATCATTCCCGCGTTGGAATCGGCTCATGGACTTGCCGGGCTGATTGCTGATGCAAAGACATTCGGTTCTGATGATTCCGTTGTTGTAAACGTCTCGGGAAGAGGCGACAAAGACATCTTTACGATTGCCGCGGCGTTCGATGACAACGAGTGGCACGAATACTTGCAGTCCCGTGTCGATGAGCGCAATGAAAGTGAAGGCGGAAACCGGTGACGGCGAGTAGTGCAGAAGCAGGTAGCGCCGAAAAGTGCAACGGCGTAGAGAAACTTCACAATGCGATTGCGCGCGGCAAGCAAACAAGTGGCGTAGCTCTGATGTCTCACTGTGTTGTTGGCTACCCGCGCCTGCAGGACAACGAGGGACAGGTTCGCGCACTTGTTGAAGCCGGTGCAGATCTCATGGAATTGCAGTTCCCGTTTTCAGACCCGCTTGCAGATGGTCCGATCTTGACTGCAGCGAACCAGCAAGCAGTGAACCAGGGGACAAGGGTGCGCGACTGCATGGAAATTGCACGTGCCGTGTGTGCCTCGCACCCTCAAACTGCGTTCATTGTCATGACGTATTTCAACATCGCCCACCGAATGGGGCTTTCTGCGTTCGCGACCCAGCTGGCCGATGCTGGAATTGCAGGAGCGATCATTCCCGACTTGCCCCCGGAACTGTCCGACGAATGGAACAGGGCTGCTGACGCAGCTGGCATTGGCACCGTGTATTTGGTGACCCCTAATGCAAGCCAAGAGCGCGTGACTCAAGTGGCCAAGATTGCAACGGGCTTTGTTTATTGCATTGGACGTCCGGGCGTCAGTGGTTCGTCGACTGCGTTCAACGCCGAGATGATCAGGTTTGTAAACCGGGTTCGTGACGCGGCAAGTGTTCCGGTCGGTGTTGGTTTCGGTGTACGAACGAAGAGCGATGTCGAATCGGTTGGTCAGATGGCAGACATGGCAATCATCTGCACCGAAATGATTCGCCGCATCGATGCCGATGGCATTGAGAGTGCGGCGAATTACCTGGCAAGTCTTCGCTGAAGCAAGGACGCTGCCGAAGCGGCGATTAGCGCGCGGCCAACGAAACGCCCACGACTGGCTTGTTAAGTCTCAAGCGGCCAGACGTTGGCACCAAGGCGCGTGCGTCACCAAACGACGTCAAGGAGCCGTCAGCGCCTGCCAACACGTAACCGTTGCCAATTGGCGAGGTCGCAATGCTGACAATTCCCCGTGTTGCAATTCCGCCCTTGTAGACAGCGTTTCCGAATGTGTACACGCGTCCCGACGCAGTGGTGATGTAGTAACCGCGACCGTCTTTGGTGGTTGACATGCCTGCAACAGCGGAGTCCAATGACATTGCGCCGGCTGATCCATAGAACTCTGCGTCGCCGAAGCAGAAGATGCCGCCGTCAGATGCGACCAACCAGTAACCGTGGCCGCTTGGTGTGGTTGACATTCCAACAATTGGTTTGTTGAGGCGCATGGCACCGGTTGATCCGTAAAATGCAGCGTCGCCGAAGGAGAAAATGCCGCCGTCCGACGCGACTAGCCAGTAACCGTTTCCGCTGGGCGTTGTCGACATGCCCACGACCGGTTGATTGAGGCGCATGGCCCCGGTTGACCCGTAGAAGTTCGCGTCGCCGAAACTGAACACACCGCCGTCAGATGCAACGAAGCGGTACCCGGAACCTGACCCGGTTGTCGCCATGCCAACAATTGGTTGATTGAGCCGCATTGCACCGGTTGATCCGTAGAAGTTCGCACCGCCCATGCTGAACACACCGCCGTCGCCCGCGGTCATCCATGCTCCCTTTGGAGTGCCTTCTGGAATGAGGACTGGTGGCTGCGTGCCAACGGCCGAGAGTGCGCCTGCAATGTCCAAAAAGCCCATGCCGAAGTGATCGTCGCGACCGGGTGCTCCCATGTCGTCTGCTGTTGATTCGAGAGCGCTGCGAACCTGGGCTCCGGTTAACGATGGGTTGGAGGCTTTGACGGCTGCTGCTGCAGCGGCAACGTGCGGGGTGGCCATTGAGGTGCCGCTCATGTAGGTGTAGCCGGCCGGATATGTCGACAAGATGCTTTCGCCCGGTGCCGAGATGTCGACCTGCGGGCCAAACTCCGACCAAGGAGTTGTGTTGTCGTTGCGGTCTGTTGCGCTTACGGCAATTGCGTTGGAGTACGCAGCGGGGTACATCACCGGGTTGCCCGTGTTGCCGGAGTTTCCGGCGGCAGCCACAACAATGACACCCTTGGATGTCGCGTAGTTGACGGCTGCTTCTTCGATGGTCGTTTGGGTCGGTCCGCCAAGAGACAGGTTGATGACGTCGGCTCCATTGTCGGCAGCCCAGATGATTCCTGCGGCAATGTTGGACACGTAGCCCTTGCCGTCGGCATCAAGAACTCGAACCGGCAGGATCTTTGCACCAGGCGCAATTGAGCCAACGCCGATGCCGTTTCCGGTGAGTGCTGCAATTGTTCCGGCGACATGGGTGCCGTGGCCACGCGGGTCACTGCGTCCGTCTTGCGCTGCGTCGATGTAGTCCTTGCCCGGCAGCACTTGGCCGGCCAGGTCGGGGTGGTTTGCTGCAACGCCGGTATCAATGACGGCAACGGTCATGCCTGAGCCATTGGATTCCAGCTGCACGCCGTCGGAGTTCAAGCGCGCCATGTCCCATTGGTTGGGGAACAGCTGGTCTGACGAGAGAGCCTCGGACTGGGTGTCGATTGATGCGGCCACAACGCCGGGGAGGTTGTCGACCTTGTCTGTGTAGAGCTCGGCCGCAGCGGGGGTTGGTGCAACGTAGTTGGAGATCTCGATCGAGCCGTTCGAGGTTGTGCGTGCCACGGTGATGGCGACCTTGTCGTCGACTTGAGCCTCCGTGAAGTCTTCGACTTCGACGACGGATTTGACTGCCAGGTCGGCGGCTGAAACCGGGGCGCCATGGTACGAGAGCGCACCAAAAACACCGATGGCAACGGCTATCACCCGCAGAACCCGACTCATGAGGAATGGATCGGCCTACAAAAAGCCTCCCTTTACAGGAAAAACGCGCTCAGTGATCAGAAAAAACAACCGGGTGGGTGTTGAGCAATGACGAGGTGGCAAAAACGTACGTTTTGGACCACTGGTCATGGATCGGGCGGTCATTTTCGCCGTGAATCAGGCTTGCTAAGAGGATCAGCGGTGTCGAGATGAAACCGATGTGAGAAAGCACGGTCAGCGGGATGATCACGACCAGCGCAAGGTATGCACGAGAGCTGTCAGGGCTGCCCACCGAGGCCCCAATGGCCGTCAGGATGATGATCAGGCCAAAGAGAAGGTCGCCCGATTTGATGAGGTGGCGCACGAAGGCCTTGCGCAGGGTTGGCGGGGTCGGCCAGAGGCGGGATTCCGACACATGGAGCTTGAGGAGCGCCTTTCCTGGCGTTCTGCCACACAAGGCAACGAGAGGCACCTCGAACATGAAGCGCAGCACCATGAAGACAAGGACCATGCCAACTGTGCCGAGCCCGCCCCTGTTGCCAAGAAATACCGTCAACCCAACCAGCAAGGCCAAGTCGATGATGCCTGCGGTGACGCGAAGGCGGGCGGGCACGCCGAATTCGAAGTGGGTTGGGGCGAAATGTGCTGGCGTCTGAAACCGTTGGCCGCCCTGGCGCTTTAGTGGGGAAGATGTGGGCGAATAGGCAGACACGAGGTGAGTTTTTAGCCTGAAACATCAAAACAGGCCAAGCCCTGGGCACTTTTCGTGTCCGGACCCGGCCTGTCTTGATGTTCGTTACTTGTTGGAGCGTGCGAGGGAAGTCCTCGCACTATTCGTTACCAGTTGGCGATTGTGATCCAGTGGTCTGTGGTCTTGTGGCTGCTTTGTCCGACAAGCGAGTAGTGAACGGTTCTGCCGGCCCAGCTTGCAGGTGGCGTGAACGTCATTTGGAACTTGCCTTGCGTGTAGTAATACAAAACGCTCGTTCCGGCCGTTGCGGTCATGCCTGTTGGTTGACCGTCGGCAAGCAGAACAACTTGTTCGCCCGCCTTGAAGTCATTTGCCCAGAAGGTCACGTTTTCACCGGGGTGGACCCAGTATTGCGACACTTGGGTCCACGGCCAGTAGTCGCCGACGTAGACGTATTGCTCGGCGTACTGGGAACCCTGCCGTGCCCACAGCTTGTAGGTGCCGATTGGAAGGTTGGACGGTGAGTACCAAGCCAGCGGTGCGCCGGGGTAGTAGGTGATGTCCTGGGTTGCTCCGAAGAGCGAAACGGTTACCGGCTTGCTGAAGTCAAAACCGCGCAGGAATAACGGCTGGCCGTCTCCGGGTCTTGGGTTTGACCCACCGGTAAAGCCCCATTGAATTGCGGGAGCCTCTTGGGCGACCGCCGGTTGGCTGGCGAGTGGGCCGGGGCCGCTGATGATTCCGCCAGTGCCGAACATGGCCACAGCAATTGCTGCGACTAGTGCGGCAACTCGAAATCTGTACCCACTAGTACGGCTCAACAGGGAGCCTCTATTCAGGTGCTTGGGTTCCGCCTGGCGCATATTTACTTCCCCTTTTTCGACCAGTTCTTGATCGTTCCTGTTCGTTCTATCAGGAAAGGCTTGGCGGGTCTCCGGTAATTAGCAACGCAGCGAAACGCTCACTTTAGGTTGCTTGCGTGGGCTCGCTCTTGGTGGTGCCGCCAGCCTTGGTGATCTTGCGTCCCAACAACCCCTTGCGTGTCTGGGTTGTTTCGCCAGGTTCACTCGATGCGCCCGAAGTCGTCACGTCCGTCACGGCAATGTTGGCCGCAGGCTCGTTGTCTTGTTGGGTCGAAGCCTCGGTTTTAACTGATTCAGTCGCAACGGGCGGAGTCGTCGGGTTGTTGTGGGCCGTGTGGTGTTCGTTGTGAATTGGCTCGGTTGGAATTGCGGTGTTGGAAGTCTGCGTTGGCTGGTAGTCGTATTTGGACGAGTAGGCCGCTGCCTCTTCGCTGTCGTTGATGACAACGCCAAGAATCGGACAACGCAATGAGCGCTCGGTGGCTTGGAACGCGCGCTGCAGTTCGTTGCGCGTAACGCTGTTCGCGTTTGCAACCAACACAACACCGTCGGCGAATTGCGACAACACGATTGGGTCGGAAACCGGAAGGATGGGTGGTGCGTCGAGGATGACAATGTCGGCAAGCGTGCGCAGCTTCTCGACGAGGTTCTTGACTGATTGTGAACCAAGGATTTCCGAAGGGTTGGGAGGAAGACTGCCCGTGCCAAGCACGCGGATGCTGCCTGATGTTTGCGAATCAAGCGAAACGGTTTCAAGGAAAGCAGAGGGGTCTTGGTCAGGGTTCAAGAGAGCGTCGGTCAAGCCGCGTTCGTTTGTGACTCCGAAGAATTGGTGCACGCGCGGACGACGAAGGTCTGCGCTGACAACGATTACGTCTCTTCCGGCCCAAGCCATTGCGGTTGCGAGGTTTGACACGGTTGTGGACTTACCTTCACCGGCCGTTGAGCTTGTTACCTCAATGACGTCGAGGTCTTGGTCAAGTGCCATGAAATCAAGGCTGGTGCGCAGGCCTCGGTAGGCCTCAGCCGTGACACTGCGAGGTTCAACAAGGGTGATGTTGCGTGCTTCGTCGCGGTTCTTCCAGTTCTCAACGCGAGGAATGCTGCCAAGCACCGGGACTTGAGGGAACCAGCGCGAGAAGCGCTCGCCGCTGCGCAAACGATCGTCGAGACGTTCCCAGGCAAGTGCGATTGCAGTGCCGAGTAGCGCACCAAGCACCAAAGCAAGAGCAAGGTTGCGAACCGGTTGGGGCGACACGGGGTCTTCTGGGCGCTCCGCGGATGCAAACGGTGCAGCCGCGGCTTCACGCACGAGTGCTTCGGCTTGCGCGTTGTCGTATTGGCGTTGGATCTGATCGATTTGAGTCTTGAGTTGAGCCTTGCGCTCGTCGCGCTCGGCCAACACCGACGGAGGAATGTTGGTTACCGACTGAGCATTCAACTGGTCAATTTGGGACTGCAGCTGAGCCTTCTTTTGGTTTACCGATTCACCGATGGCGGCAACGCGGTCAATTGCTGTGCGGGTTCCGGCCTGCAGGTATGTCTGGGAATAAACGTCGGCTGCGTGTTGTGCAATCTGCGGGCTCTTGGACTGCGCCGTGATTTCCATGACGCGGGTGTTGGTTACTCCGCTGGCGTCAATAGAAAGGACGCGTTCGGAGTCGCCGCCAAGCAGGCGGTCAGCTTCGGCTTTGACTGCATCAGAGGTTGCAATCTGGACCTGCGTTTGCATTTGGTTTTGCAGCTGATTCGGGTCGGTCAGTGCGTTGCCCGTACCCGAGGTGTCTTGCTGGGCGGAGATGAGAACCTTTGCCGTGGCTTCGTAAATCTTTGGGGAAAGCAGCGAATATGCAAGTGCAACCGTGGCGCACAGCATCATGGCTGTTGCTATTACCCACCAGCGTCGCTTTAACGCATCGAGGTATTGGCGAATATCGAACTCTTCGAGTTGGTCCACAGGGTCTCCGTATTTGTCGCGCACGCACGCGTTGACAATTTCTTGGAACAAACTAGTCGCGTTGTTCGTGCGGACTTGCTGGAGTGCAGGTCGCCTGGACTAGATCACCTGGACTAGATCCCCTGGAATTGCAGGCGGGTGCCTGTCGCGTGAGTCGGCGTGTCGCCCTAAAGTTGAAACCCGGGACCGTC
>JBDIBA010000016.1:0-37876 GCA_039812705.1 Acidimicrobiia bacterium | reverse complement strand
GCGGCAAGCTGCCGTTGTTTGGTGGAATCGACGGCTGCAAGTTCCGCCGCCAGGTCTTGCCGGGCGACACCCTTGAGCTGTCCATCGAAATGGGCCGCTTGTCATCGCGCGGCGGCAAAGGTTCGGGTCAGGCCAGTGTTAATGGAGAGCTTTGTTGCAAGGCTGACTTGATGTTTGTCCTTGTCGACGCCTAGTCGTCGTCTTGCCTTGTTGAATTGCCTGGGGTTGGCTCGCTTGGGGCTGGCTCGCTTGCTACCCAATCGCGCAGGATTGCGGTGATCTGCCGAGGGAACGCGAGTTCATCCCACGGTAGATCTTGTTTTCGAAACCAGGTTGGGTCTTGGATTTCATTTGGGTCTGCGCTTGTTAGCGTCGCTGCGCCGCCGCGCGTCAAGTGGGCAGTGAAGATGATGTTCATCGTTGATTGCGTGTGACCGTGCTCTTCATAGGTGTCCATGTAGATGCCGTGGAAGGAATCGGCGACGACCTCTTCGCCAAGTTCCTCATTGATTTCGCGAACAATGGTGGCGGTGGGGTGTTCGCCCTTTTCGCAGAATCCGCCGGGGATATCCCAACGACCCTTCCAGGGTTTGCTTGCCCTTTTAACCAAAAGCAGGCGTGATTCCCCGTCGACGATTAATGCGCCTGCTGTTGGCTTTGGGTTCTCATGGGTGAACTGTCCGCAGTTTGTGCACCGTGCCGGGGGTTTCTCGTTCAGCGATGTTCCGCAGTTCGCGCAGTAATTCATGACTTGATTGTGGTGCGTCTATTGAGGCCATGTGTTTACCGACGCTGATCTGGGTAGGGATGCCACGTTCGCGCTCCAGCGCGACATTTGAGAACGACGAGAGGACTTGAAATGGCTAATGAACTAAGCGGAAAGACAATTGCGTTTATTCTCGCAAACGAAGGCGTTGAGCAGGTTGAACTGACCCAGCCGATGCAGGCCGTTGTGCAAGCCGGCGCTGACGTGAAGCTGGTGACTCCAGAGGTTGGCAAAGTGCAGGCGTTCAATCACCTGGACAAGGCCGATGTTTTTGAATCCGACGTTTCGACCGCGAATGCGCGAGTCAGTGACTTTGCAGGTGTGGTGATCCCGGGCGGTGTTGCGAATCCCGACGCGTTGCGGATGGATCAAGCTGCCGTGTCGTTCGTGCGCGAAGCATGGGATGCGGGTTTGCCGATTGCCTCCATCTGCCATGGACCGTGGGTGCTTGTTGAGGCGGGTCTTGTCAATGGCCGGAGGGTCACTTCATGGCCAAGTCTGCAGACCGATATTCGTAACGCGGGCGGCAACTGGGTCGACGAAGAATGCGTGTGCGATGCGGGCATGGTCACTAGCCGCAACCCCGACGATCTCGACGCATTCTGCGACAAAATCATCGAAGAATTCGCCGAAGGCAATCACTCCAAGCGCCGCTAACCCCAGCTGCCCCCGCCTCCCGGCGGGGCCACCCCCGACCCCGCCGCCCGCCTCTGGCGCCCGCCGCGGTCGGGGGTGGACTTCGGTATCGGTTTTTCTTTCGCGAAACGGGCGTTTGAGGGCTTTTTGCGAAAGAAAAACGGCGTGATGTCGGTATCTGGCGGAAAGTCGCGCTCAGAACACGGGCGAATCACGAGCGCAAAGCGAAAGAAAAGTGCGGCGAGCGCGGGGATCGGCGGAGGGTTTCTTGCGCGAAAGGGTCCCCTCCGCGCGACTTCTGAAAGAAATGCGCACTGAAGTGTGGAAGTGACGGAGAGTTTCTGCCGCGACCGGGGCGTTTCAGGGCGATTTCTGAAAGAAAGTCGTGGTGACTTGTGCGACTGACGGAGAGTTTCTTGCGCGCGTGGGGTGTTTCAGCGCGATTGTTGAAAGAAATGCGCACTGAGGCACGGGAATGACGGAGAGTTTCTGCCGCGTGTGGGGGTGACGGCGAGTTTCTGCCGCGACCGCGGGCGGCTAGTCGGGCGGCTAGTCGAGTGGGGCGAAGATGAGCGAGCCGTTGTGGCCGCCGAAGCCGAAAGAGTTCGAGATCACCGGGCCAGGTATCCACTTGCGCGGTGCGTCCAGAACCACATCGAGTTTGACTTCAGGGTCGACGTTCTTGGTGCCCCTGGTGGGCGGAATTTCGCCGCGGGAAATGGTCAACACTGATGCAACAGCTTCGGTTGCGCCCGCGCCGCCCAGGCTGTGGCCGGTGACGCCCTTGATTGACGTGACCGGGGGACCAGGCTCGCCAAAAACCTCCACGCATGCCTGTGCCTCGGCGGCATCGTTCAATGGAGTGGAGGTCCCGTGCGCATTGATGTGTTTGATATCGCGGGGAGACATGCCGGCGTCTTCAAGGGCAAAGCGCATGCACGAAACCGCTCCACGACCGCTGGGTTCGGGTGCGGTGATGTGGTGAGCATCGGCAGTGTTCGACGCACCGACTAATTCAGCGTAAATGCGAGCCCCGCGAGCGCGAGCGTGCTCGAGTTCTTCGAGCATCAACACGGCTGCGCCTTCGGCAATCACAAAGCCGTCGCGGTCGCGGTCGAAAGGCCGTGAGATTCCCAACTTGGAGAGGGCAGTCATGTTGCCAAATCCGGCAATTGCCGTTTCGGTGAGCGAACTCTCGCTGCCTCCCGCAATCATGACGTTGCACCGCCCACTGGCCACCACGCGCGCCGCGTTGCCAATGGAGTGGGTGGACGACGCACACGCGGTAACGGTTGCTTCTGAAGGCCCTCTGTAGCCGAGGCGCATGGAGACGTTGCCGGTGGCGGCGTTGCCCATCATCATCGGAACCAAGAAAGGCGAAACACGGCGCGGACCGCGGTTGAGCCGCGTCTCGACCTGAGTTTCGAGTGTGGCGATGCCGCCGATTCCCGTTGCAACGAACACGCCGGCGCGGTCGGGGTCGACATCAGGACGCCCCGCATCGTCAACACACATTTCAGCCGCGGCAATGGCGAACTGCGAGAAACGGTCGACGCGCGAAACTTCCTTCTCGCTGAGGAACTGTTCAACACCGAAGTCGCCTACACGGCGAATGTCGGTGTCGGGCGCCTCTGCACAGATGCCGCTCCAAAACTCGTCTATTCCCACACCCGCGGGCGAAACCACGCCCACTCCGGTGACCACGACACGTTTGGACTCTGACCGCATGAGAACCTTTCTTGAATGTGCTGACTAAGCGTTTTGCTTGGATTCAACGAGGTCGAGCGCCTGCTGAACGGTTTGCACGCCCGCGCTTTCCTCGTCTTCAACGGTGATGTCGAAAGTCTCTTCGAGACCCATCACGAACTCCACCAGGTCGAGACTGTCGGCGTCCAGGTCTTCTTTGAAGCGCGCCTCGGGTGTCACCTTGTCGGCGTCGACCTTGAGGGTGCTGACGATGACTTCTTTCATCTTGTCGAAGTTGTCTGCCATTTGTTGGCTCCTTAAATGTGAATCTCGGTTCAGTGACCCATGGCCATGCCGCCATCGACTGGCAACACAACACCGGAAATGTAGCTGGCCTCTGGCGAAGCCAAGAATGTAACGGCAGCAGCAACTTCTTCGGGCGATGCTGCTCGGCCGATTGGCACTAAATCTGTGAGACGGGCTGCGCCTTGGTCACCGAGAGCAGTCAACATGTCTGTTGCGACAGGGCCGGGAGCAACGACGTTCGCCGTGATGCCGCGCGGGCCGAGCTCGCGCGTGATTGAGCGCGCAAGGCCAATCAAGCCGGCCTTTGATGATGCGTAGTTGGTTTGACCTGGGGAGCCAAAGTAACCAACCACCGAGGACATGAAAACCATGCGTCCACTGCGCGCCTTGGTCATGTTGCGACTGGCCCGCTTGGCCACGCGCCACGCGGCCTTCAAGTTGGTGTCCAGCACGTCGTCCCACTCGTCTTCGCTCATGCGCATCAAGAGCGTGTCTTTGTTGATGCCGGCATTTGCGACGAGGACTTCGACGTTGCCAAACTGTTCTTCGACCTTTGCAAAGGCGTTCTCGACGCTTTGTGGATCGTTGACGTCAGCTTGCAGTGCGAGAACGTTTTCGCCTTCAAGGTCGCTTGGCGGATTGCTGCGATATGTAAAAGCCACGCGGTCGCCATTCTTCAGGAATGCTTCAACGCAAGCGCGACCAATTCCGCGGTTGCCCCCGGTTACTAAAACAACTCTGCTCATTTGCCCCATCTCCAAATCTGGGTACCGATTGTCATGCCTGCGCCGAAGCCGCACAGCAAGACGATCGCACCATCTTTCAGTCTGCCTTGTTCGGCGGCAACACCAAGCGCAAGCGGAATTGATGCAGCCGAGGTGTTACCCGTCTTGTCGAGGGCAATTGCTGCGGCGTCTGGCGCAATGCCTACTCGAGTGGAAATGGCGTCGATGATGCGCACGTTTGCTTGGTGGGGGACAAAGACGTCAATGTCCGACGCTTGGAGTCCTGCTGTTTGCAAGGTCGCCTTGATCGAGGCAGTGCACAGCAAGACGGCCGCTTTGTATACCTCTTGTCCGCGCATTTTGATGGTGCCACCCGTGTTGCATCGCAAGATGTCGGTGAGGCTGCCGTCGGCGAGCAGGTCTGCAGCAAGTAACTGGTTGTCGCCTTCGGTTTTCTCGACAACGACTGCGCCCGCGCCGTCCCCAAAAAGAACTGCCGTTGAGCGATCTTGTTGGTCAGTGATTCTGGAAAGCGTGTCTGCGCCGATTACTAGAACCTTGCCGAGTCCGCCGAGGATCATTCCCTGCGCCGCCGACAGCGCGTAAACGAATCCCGCGCATGCAACATTGATGTCTGCGACGCCGCCCTTGACGCCCAACTGGGCATGTACCCATGCGGCAGTGGGCGGCATGGCAGCGTCGGGTGTCGATGTGGCAAGCAGCACCAAGTCGATCTCAGATGCGTCGACACCTGCGTCTTTCAACGCGTTGCGTCCGGCCTCGGTTGCAAGCTCGCCAGTGGTTCCACCGAAGCGCCGCTCATGAATGCCGGTGCGCTCGGTAATCCATTGATCGCTGGTGTCGAGGTATTTGGCGAAGTCGTCATTCGTGACGACACGTTCGGGGAGTGCGACGCCAAGGCCGGTAATTGCGACGCCCACTTACTGGCCTTCCGTGGTTGCAATCCACGCAACGGGCTGGCCGGGCGTAACGCGTTCGCCTTCCATGGCCAAAATGCGTGACAGCACGCCGCCGAACGGCGACTGGACTGCTTCGCCGTCAATGAGGGCGACGGCGTCTCCGGGCTTGATGGACTGACCGACTTGAGTTTCGTTTGACAAGGCAAACTTTCCGGTCGCGTGAGCAATGACAACGCGGTCAACGAGCGCGGGTTGTTCGCCGTCTAGGTGGCTGTTATCGAGGTCAATTACGGAATCGCCAGGTGAGGTTGCGCGATCGAGGTCTGCGACGGCGCTCGCCAGGTCGTCTGTGTTGGGCTCTGCAATGGCCACGGCAACTGCAGATGGCGCGTTTCGTTTTGCGAGATTTGTGAGCACGTTGCCGGGTCCAAGTTCGGCGAACACGGTTGCGCCCTCAGCGGACATTGCAGCAACACTTTGCGACCAGCGGACCGGGTTGCAAAGTTGTTGTGCACACAATTCGCGCCACTGCTCACCGCCGTCGTGCGGGACGGCGTCAAAGTTGGACACCACGCGAACTGTGCTGTCGCTGAAGTTCGTACTTGCAAGTGCTTCGCGCAACGCGTTTTGAGCAGGTGCCATGTGGGGAGTGTGAAACGCGCCGCCCACCGGCAGTGGCACCGAGCGTTTCGCGCCCATTTCTTTGGCGATTTCGCCGGCGCGCTCAAGCTGCTTCTGTCCACCAGAGATGACCACCTGGCCGTCGCTGTTGTAGTTCGCCACGTAGGCGCCAACCCCATCGAACTCGGCTGATGCCTGTCGACACGCCGCTTCGACTTTGATGTCATCAAGGCCAAGAACTGCGTACATGGTTCCTGGGTTTTGGTCCGCGGCAGCCTTCATGGCTGCGCCACGAATGCCCACCAGTTTGCAACCATCGGCAAAACTGAGAATGCCGGCCGCCACCAGAGCGCTGTACTCGCCGAGGCTGTGTCCAGCCATCAGTTCTGCTTTGGCGAGACCCGCCTCGACCGCTGTGTCGAACGCCATGATTGACACGACGAAGGTTGCCAGCTGAGCGTTTTGAGTTTGGGTCAACTCGTCGGCATTGGCGCGTAGCAGCAGGTGCTCGACGTCGATTCCTGTGGCGGAGCTGGCTTCCTCAACCCGGTGCCAGGCTGCGTGGCCCTGCCATGCAACACCCATTGCGGGGCGCTGGGAACCTTGACCTGGGAATGTGAAAGCAAGCAAAGATTTTCCTTCTGAAAATGGTGGCTGTGCGGCCCCTCAGACGTTTGACCGACAACAACCTGACAAAGTTTCATCGTAAGGCAAGCTCAACTCTGACTAGTGTCACCGTTCGCAAGTAACCACCTGCCCGGGTGGCGGAATGGCAGACGCGGTGGATTCAAAATCCACTGTCCGAAAGGGCGTGCGGGTTCGAATCCCGCCCCGGGCACCAAAACACCCCGCGACGCGCGGCCCACTTGAGGTTTTGCGTTTGCTGAACAGCTCGGCCAGGGTATCGGGATGCCGAACCCTCGCACACGCAATCCGCTGACCAGTTTCTTGTCCCGGCGTGGCCTTGTTGCCAAGGCGGTAGCTGGTGGCACAGCTGTCACTTTGCTGGCTGGTTGTTCCAGTGATGACGGTGCCAGGCCAGAGGTCCGCACCCTTACGACATCGTCGGCTTCATCGACCGATCCAGCTAGTCCTAACGGAAACCCCGAGCCTTCGGGCTTGCCGAAATACTCACACGATCCTGAGAAGAACCTGCCTTCGGAACCGACGGCCGATTCCTCGCCATCGGCTGAGCGTTCTCGCTCGGCCGAGTCAACTTCGACCCCCGACGGCACCTTGGAGTCGTCCGGCCAGGATGCGACAACCGCCGATGCCTGTACGACCGTCAAGCGTGATGTGGCTGATGAGTTCAGCGAGAAACACGGCACCCCGGCTGTCGTCTATGACCTTGCTTGCAGGCCCGAGGAGACGGACTCATTCGAAGTTAGGAACAACGAGCTGCTCGATACGCGCGATGGAAAGCTTCAAATCTCGACATACAACATGTTTAAACAAGACAACGCCGGCGAGGTGAAAGTGCAGCTGACCGCGCCGAGAGGGACGTTTAAGCTAAACGGGACGACATTTGCAGGCATGACTGACCCCGAGGGCGACGGGGTTGCGTCGGTGGTCTTCGACTTTAAGAACGGTTGGGTGGACTACACCGTTGCACCTTGGTGTGTGGTGAACATGGCTGAGACAGACGCCACCACTCGCAATAAGTATGTCGGGCGATGCCTCGACGCATTGCCGGTTCACGTCACGACAACCGACGACCTGATGCCGACGACCGGCGGTGAACTTGGGGAGAACGCTGCCGGGTTCCAACAGCGCGGCTGGGGGAGCGTGAATGGCACCAAGGGCGATTTCGTCCCGACGGCGTCTGACGGCAGGACCGCACGAATGCTCCAGGTCGGGATCACCAACCGCTTACCGATAAACCCCGACAAACCTTCAGATCCGCGAACGCCAATTGTTGCGATGTCTTTCACTTTGATGGTCGGCAGCGATGGCCGAGTTGCTATTGAAGGGGTCAAGTCTCCCTACATGAAGTTGACCGTGACGCAGCAAGTTAGCGGTCAGACCCACAGCATCTTCACCAGCAAGCCGACAATGCGCCTGTGCGACGAGCTGGAATTGCTGGAAAAGAATGATACTCACCTAATCAATGATGAGATGACCAGCCCGACGTTCCCTAGATACTTCGAGTCGAGCAACTTCCAGCACTTCAAGCCGAGTCCTGAGATTGTCGCGTTAATGGAGGAAAATGTTGACGGCAAGATGTCCCTGACCCGGTAGCGGTTAGGCGAAGTTGGGCACAAAGGGCGTGCTCGAACCGGTTCAGCGGCATAGGGTGAGGCCATGACCACGGTCGTTATCGCTGAAGACGAAGCCATTGTCCGCCTCGATTTGCGGGAAGTGCTTGAAGAAGAGGGTTACCAAGTCATCGGAGAGACCGGCCGAGGCGACGAGGCCCTAGACCTGATTACCGAGCTAAAGCCCGATATTGCTTTGCTTGACATCAAGATGCCGGGGATGGACGGCCTCAGTGTGGCGCGGCGAATCACGCCGTTGCGCCAGACGGCTGTTCTGATTCTCACGGCGTTCAGCCAGCGCAACTCAATCGAAGAAGCCCGTGACGCTGGCACAAACGCGTATCTCATTAAGCCGTTTCAGCGCACAGAACTGATTCCTGCGATTGAGGTTGCACTTGCGCGCTTCCGCGAGGACCAGCACCTTGGCGAGGACTCCGAGGGTCGGATGGTTGTTGCAAAGGCTAAAGCCAAGCTGATGGACGACCACGGGCTGAGCGAGGCCGAAGCGGTTTCGTTTGTTCACGACGCGGGCCAATCTGAAGCCGGTTTTGTTGACCGCGCGCATCAAGTAAACGCGGGAACGCTCAAGCCTTAAAGACGTTGTGACGCCAGACGCGGCAAAGTCATGCCGCGACGTACAAGAGCTGTGACAACCACTTGTTGATTGACAACTCTTTGTCGTTTACGACGACAACCATGTTGCCTGCGTCGTCGCGCGATTTCACTAGACCGCGGACACCTGGAATGAAATTGTTCTCGCCCAGGTAAGTAAGCGACGGAGTGTCGAACTCAACCTGTTCGGTGACTCTTCGCAGCGTGACTGTTTCTCCAATGTCGACACTGCTCAGCTGGCGCACCTTGGCGTTGGACTGTTTGGCTCCCGGAATCGGGTTGCCATGCGGACAAGTCGCGGGTTCGCCGAGCATGGCATTGAGGCGCCGTTCGACTTCGTCGGAAATGACGTGTTCCCACCGCGTGGCCTCCATGTGGGACTCGTGCCACGCCATGCCGATGACATCAACCAAAAGCCGCTCTGCCAGCCGGTGTTTGCGCACAACGCCTTGTGCGGCGTGTTCGCCCTTTGCAGTCAGCTTGATTATGCGGTCGCGGATCTCGATGTGGCCGCTGTCGCGCAGGCGGCGAACGGTTTCGGAAACGGTAGGTGCCGAGTGGCCGAGGCGTTCGGCAAGGCGTGCCTGGATGACAACGATGCCGTCCTCTTCCAGCTCGTGAATGGATTCCAAATATTCCTCTAGCGGTGGGTGGTATCCCTCGGGCACGCTGCAAGCCTAAGCCAATTCGACGGCTGCCAACTTGCCGTGCCTCTAGCATCGCCCCATGGCCAAGCTGATGCTGCTCGACGGCAACTCTCTCGCATACCGGGCATTTTTTGCGCTTCCAACGGACATGGCAACGGCGTCGGGTCAAACAACAAACGCAGTGTTTGGTTTCACGTCAATGGTTGTGAACTTGTTGAAAGATCACAAGCCCGACGCAATAGCTGTTTGTTTTGACCGACCCGAACCAACGTTTCGTCACGAGATGGTTGAGAACTACAAGGCTGGCCGTGAGGAAACCCCGGACATCCTCAAACAGCAAATGGGCCTTGTGCGCCAGGTTGTTGAAACGCTGAAGTTTCCGTTGCTCGAGAAACCCGGCTTCGAGGCCGACGACTTGATTGCAACGTTGGCGACCAAGGCGCGTGACAACGGCGACGACGTAATTGTCGTTACTGGCGATCGTGACGTTTACCAGCTGGTTGAAGATCCGCACGTGAAAGTCCTTTACAACCGGCGCGGGGTTAGTGATTACGCGCTTTATGACGAAGCGGGAATCAAGGAGCGCACAGGTGTGGCGCCAAGCGATTACGTGCAGTACGCAGCATTGCGCGGCGATACGTCTGACAACCTTCCTGGCGTTCCCGGTGTGGGCGAAAAGACCGCGGCAAAGCTGGTCAATCAGTACCAAGACCTCGATGGCATTTTTGCAGCCGTCGACGAACAGACGCCCAAGTTGCGCTCAAACCTTTCTGAAAATGAGAAACAGGTCCGTAGCAATGCCGAGGCAATGGTGCTTGTGCGCGATGTCGAGTTGCCGATCGGCCTCGAAGACCTTGCAATCGTGCCGTTTGACGTCGAAGAGACAAAGTCGCTTTTCAACTTTCTAGAGTTCCGCACCTTGTGGGACAGGCTGCTTGAGGCATCCGGCAACGGCTCTTCGGACAAGTCCGATGCTGACGACAATGCCGAACGCTTCGAGGTTTCGCTGAGTGAACCAACAAGCACGGCGGACATTCTTGGTGCGATCGACTCACTGGGCGATGCACGAGACCCCGTAACGATTGCTGCACAGTTCGACGGGTTGGCGTTGCGTTCACCTGCTCGCGGCATTTGCATTGGTCATAAAGGTGGCGCTGCCGTATGGATTGACATCGCGCGCCTTGAAGACAAGGCGTTAATTGATGGTTTGAATGATCGTTTTGCAACTGACGACAACAACGGTAAGCACAATCGTTACTTCCACGCGCACAGAGCTAAAGACGTAATTCGTCTGCTTGCTCACCACGGCGTTGACGCAAAGAGCTTGGGTCTCGACACCGCGGTTGCTGCCTACTTGGTTGACCCCGCAGATTCGCAGTATCTGTTGGCCGAGGTTGCGCTCCGCTACGCGCAGTTGGACTTGACGGCGCCCGATGGCCCGGCCGACGGACAACTTGCCCTTGACACACCGGCACAAGATCCACACATGCAAACGGCACGCGAAAGTGTTGCCATTGCTCGGGTTGCAGAAGCGCTGGCCGAGGCATTGAATGCTCGCGAGTTGACGAAGCTGTGGAACGAGATTGAACGTCCACTTGTGCGAGTGCTTGCGCGCATGGAAGACACGGGCATCACTGTTGACCAGAAGTACCTGCGCGAATTGACAGACCACTTGACGAACACGGCGCATGAACTGGAACGCAAGGTGCAAGACATTGCGGGTCATCCGTTCAAGGTCAACTCAACTCTGCAATTGCGCAGAGTGTTGTTTGAAGAACTTGGTTTGGCTCCGCAAAAGAAAACCAAGACCGGTTATTCGACCGATGCGCAGTCACTCGAAAAGTTGCGCGATGAACATCCAATTGTCGAAGCTCTTTTGAAATATCGCGAAGTCGAAAAGTTGCGCAGCACTTACGGCGAAAGCCTGCTTAATGAAATTGCCGACGACGGGCGCATTCACGCAACGTTTCAGCAAACCGTTGCTCGCACGGGTCGCTTGAGTTCTGACCGCCCTAATTTGCACAACATTCCCGTGCGTAGCGACGAGGGCAAGCAGTTCCGTCGAGCGTTTCTGCCGCGCGCAGGATGGGACTTGCTGGTTTGCGATTACAACCAAATTGAATTGCGCGTCATTGCTCACCTTGCCAAAGACCCGGGCCTCATCGAAGCGTTTAGGACCAAGACCGACGTGCACACGACAACGGCCGCGCGAGTCTTTGGTGTTGCGATGGATGAAGTCACCGGTGCGCAGCGCGCAAAGGCGAAGATGGTTTCCTACGGTCTTGCCTACGGCATGGAGGCCTATGGTTTGGCGCAGCGCCTCGGCATTGCGGTGCCCGAGGCTGCGCAGATTCTCGACGCCTATTTTGAAGCCTTTCCAAGTGTCCGGGCCTACATGGACAGAACCGTTGAGGAGGCCCGCAGCAAGGGCTACACCGAGACCCTGTTTGGTCGCCGGCGCAACATTGCCGAGCTTGCGTCATCGAACTTCAGGCTTCGTCAGGCGGGGGAGCGCCAGGCCATGAACGCGGGCATCCAAGGTTTGGCTGCCGACATTTTCAAAGTCGCACTGGTCAAACTTGATCGCGCCATTGAAAAAGAGGGATTGCAGTCACGAATCGTGCTGCAGGTTCACGACGAAATCTTGGTTGAAGCCCCGCCAAGCGAGCACGATCACATCGAAGAGCTCACTTTTGACGCAATGAACAACGCAACAACATTGAATGTGCCACTTGAAGTGAACTCCAGTTGGGGCAAGTCGTGGGCGGAGGCAAAAGCATGAACATCGAGTCCAACATGTCTGCTGACGACAAGCAGTCGGCAGCGCGCCAACAGTTGTCGGGGTTGCGGGGCCAGATTGATGAGATCGATAACGAAATCCTTGACGTCTTTGTTCGCCGCTTTGAGATAACGAAACAAGTTGGTCGCGTGAAACACGCGGGCGGACTGGCTCCCGAAGACCCGAATCGCGAAGGCGCAATGTATGAACGTTTGAGGGAAATGGCCGCGCAACGCGACCTTGAGCCCGACGTTGTCGAAGACATTTACAGGGCCTTGTTGAGTCACGTGAAGCGCCAACATCGCACGATTGCCGATCAATAGCGCCGCGAGAGCGCCCCGATGAAAGACGTATTGAAAGACGCATTGAAAGCCGTGGTGACACGGGCTGAATGCATTTCATCTCACGGTCCGTTGTCGGGTCTTGGTTGATATGCTGCCCCGTTAGCTAGGCAAGCGCAGCCCAGCCCTATCACTACGACCAAATATTTGGCCCTTGGCGCGCGCAAGGGTTTGTCCGGAAAGCGAGCCACCTACTCTCATGTCAAACACCGAAACCGCGAATAAACAAGATCAACTTTCTCCGTCCGGGGGTCTGCAGCAAGACCAAGGACTCATCACCGAAATCGCGGTAAACGACTTGGGAGACGTCTCCTTTGAGGATGCAATTGCCGGAACGCTCGTTGACTTTGATGACGGCGACATCGTTAGCGGAACGATTGTCAAGGTTGACAAGGACGAGGTTCTTCTGGACATCGGCTTCAAGTCCGAAGGTGTCATTCCTTCGCGCGAGCTGAGCATCCGCAACGATGTAGACCCCAGCGAAATCGTCTCTCTCGGCGACCACGTTGAGGCCCTCGTCATGCAAAAAGAAGACAAGGAAGGACGCCTTGTCCTATCCAAGAAGCGCGCGCAGTACGAGCGTGCGTGGGGCGACATCGAAAAGGTCAAGGAGCGCGAAGGCGTCGTTTCTGGTCCGGTCATCGAAGTCGTCAAGGGTGGACTCATCGTCGACATCGGCTTGCGTGGCTTCTTGCCTGCATCGCTTGTCGAGCTGCGTCGCGTCCGCGACCTTGCGCCTTATGTCGGCAAGAACGTCGACGCCAAGATCATCGAGCTCGACAAGAACCGCAACAACGTTGTTCTTTCTCGTCGCGCATGGCTCGAAGAGACTCAGAAGGAACAGCGCGAGGCATTCTTGGAGCACTTGGCTCCAGGAGAAGTCCGCACGGGTGTTGTTTCTTCGGTCGTCAACTTTGGTGCATTTGTCGACTTGGGTGGCATGGACGGACTCATCCACGTTTCCGAACTCAGCTGGAAACACGTTGATCACCCATCCTCCGTTGTCACCGTTGGCGACGAAGTCACAGTCAAGGTCATCGATGTCGACCTCAGCAAAGAGCGCATCAGCCTAAGCCTCAAGGCCACCCAAAGCGACCCATGGCAAGACTTTGCGACCAACCACAAGGTTGGCGAACTTGTCTACGGCCGCGTGACCAAGCTTGTTCCGTTCGGTTCATTTATTCAGGTGGGCGAGGGCATTGAAGGCCTTGTTCACATTTCTGAAATGGCTGCCCACCACGTTGACCTGCCGGAGCAAGTTGTCGTTCCGGGCGAAGAACTGTGGGTCAAGATCATCGACATCGACCTACAGCGTCGCCGCATTTCGCTGTCCATCAAGCAAGCCGCCGAAGGTGGCGAGGTTGCAGCCGAGTACCGCGAGCACTTTGGTGAGCACGCTTACGACGACTCGGGTAACTACATCGGCTTTTCTGACATGGGCGACTTCACCCCAGAGTCCGAGGCTCAGCAAGCTTGGGCCGACTATGTGGCTGAATACTCCCAGGGTGGTGCCGAAGGCGCAGAAGGCGGCGCAGAGCAAGCTGCTGGCGCTGGCGAATCCGAGCAAGGCGCCGACGACAACAAGGCCTAAGGCCGCAGAAGGGCCTGGCTCGCGAAGGGCCTAGCGCATTGACTGGTTCAGGTCAGTCCGCCGGTACAAGGCGGACTGGCTGGCCAGAGATGTTGACTTCCCAACTGGTTGCGTCATACACCATGCCCTCTGAATAGTTGAGGCGAATCTTCACCCAGCATCCGTTCGGATCGGTGTCGTTGCATGTGTAATCGGCGGGAATGTGCACCTTCATGGCCCGCAGTTTTCCGGAGTCACTCGTTGCGTTGAGGCCGGTAATCGTGCAGGTTGGGCCGGTGGCGGTGAATATCTCGGTGTTGCCAGGCGGTGAGTATTCGCACTCCGAGAATCCGCTGAGCGGTATTCCCCCTGCCGTTGCTTCTGCCGGTGGCACCAGGTTGGCCGTAACTGGGCTGTCCGCGTCTCCAAGGTCAAAGAACGTGACGATCATGTCCTTGCCTGCGCCGTAGGTGCGAAGACGGGTTAGGTAAAACTCCACGTTGGTTGCCTTGCGCAATGCGTAGAGCGTCAGCCTGGCCTTGGAGTGAATGGCAACTGATTTGGACTTGGTGGGGTCTGGGGCGCCTGCACCATTGACGAATGCCGCGCGAAGCGCAAAGCGGTTTTGCGCGTGCTTGTCCGGTGGTGTTGACACCTTGAGGACATAGTCGCCCGCGGGATAGGTGCCGCCAATGTTGAGCTGACAGATGTTCACCCACTGGTGAAACTCGCTTCTGAAAACCGGGTCGGAGGAGAGTTTGGAACCAAGCGAGCCGGAGTAGCCGGGGAAGGTCTTGGCTGAGCAGGACCCAGACGGGATTGGGTACTGCGGGCCTGGCCAAACGGCAGGTGTCCACAGCTCGAACTTTGTCGAGGCTTCTTGGCCAACCGTGCCGTCGAAGCGGTCGCCCGCGCAGAAGGGGTTGTCGGTTCCAATCTGATAGCGAGGGTCGGTGGCGTCAGCCCCAGAGAAGTTTGTGTAATAAGGGCCTTCGAGGGCGCCTTCACCGCAACGGTTACCTGTTGTGTAGAGACCTGGGTCGTATGCCTGGATTTGCAGAGTGCCGGTGACGCCGGGGCCAACCGCAACGATGTATTCCCGCGCGCTTGTGTATTCGGTGTTGCGTGCCGGGACGGGAAGCGCGGTGTTGCAGCCATCAACAAAGGCTTTGCAGTCGCCCGACAGCCAGCGGTCTCCATAGTCCTTGCGCGTCAAGCCTCCACCAATGCTCAACCAGTAGTCGTCGGAAGCCGCAAGGGTGTCCCAGGAGTTTGCTGGATCGGGTTCGGTTCCCAGCACGTTCGAAGGCGAGCCCATTGGCATGAAGGGTCGGTACTCAGCCGTGCCGGTGCGCATGAAATCGGAAGTTGCTGCGCCGAAGAATGCAAAGAAGCTGTTGTCTACCGTGCGTTCGATGCGAACCGATAATTCGTTTGGGTTGTTGGGGTTCACCCAGTATTGGGCGCCAACCGGGGTTTCACGGTTACGCGTGAGTTCTTCGGCTGCGGTTGCTTTGGCTTGGTTGAAGTCGCCGGGCAGGTGGACAGATCCGGCCAGCGCGGCCGCGTCGACGGCGCGTTGCATTCGTGCGGTTTGCAAGTACCAGTTGCCAAAGTCCAAGCAGAGTCCGGCAACGCCGATAAACACGAACAGCATGGTTGCGGTGACTGCCAGGGCAGCACCGCGTTCGTCCCGTGGTGGGTTCCTGTTGAGGATGGCTTGAACATGTTGCTAGCCACGGTCGTTCAATCGGGAGCTTTGCTGGTGATGTGAGGGGGGGGATGGGGTGGGCATTTAGTTTCCGGCTGGCACGAGGCGAACTGGTTGGCCCGCCAGTCGGACTTGCCAGCTGGTGGTGTCGTTTACTTGGCCGCTGGCGTAGCTGAGGCGGATTCGGGTCCAACACGCGTTGGGGTCGTTGTCGTTGCAGCTGTAGCCGGGCGGAATCGGAATCTTGACCTTGACCAGCTTTCCGTTGTGCGTGCTGCTGGTCATGCCGGAGATTCCGCAGTTGGTGGTGGAGAAATAGAGACTTGTATTGCCCGGCCTCGTGTACTCGCAATTGGCAAATGACGAGATCGAATTGCCATTGACCCTTGCGTCACTTGGCGGAAGGACCGTGAGACCCACGGGTTGGCTGGCATCGCCGATGTCGAAGAGGTTCAGCTCAAGGTCGTGACCGGACGCACTTGTTCGCAGGCGAGCCAGGTAGAAGTCGACGTTCGATGACTGTCGAAGCGCATAGATGACCAACTGGCCCTTGGCGTACAGCGAGACTTGACTCGTTTTGGCCTTGTCGACCTCGGTCGCACTTGTCATGAATCCTGCGCGCAGGCCGTAACGGTTCATGGACCACTTGTTTGTCGGGGTCTTTACCTTCAGCAGGTAGTCGCCGGGGGCGAAGGTGCCGCCGATGTAGATCGAACAGATGTCAACCCATTTTCTGAACGATGCGCGGAAGGTCGGGTTTTGTAGCTGTGTTCCCAGCGAGCCTGAATAGCCGGGGTAGGTCTTGGAGCTGCAGGTTGTGGTGCCGATTGAGTGCGAAGACCCAAAGGTCTCTTCGGGGGTCCAAAGTTCGTATGTAGTCGAGGCTTCTTGGCCCGCCGAGCCTGCGAATTCGTCACCGGTGCAGTATTGGTTCGCGATTCCTGACTGATAGCGAGGGTCTGCTGCGTCAGCCGGGGTGAAGTTGTTGAAGTTGGTGTCGCAATAGTCGCCCGTGTCGTTGAGGCCGGGGTCGAACGCTTGCAGCTTGAAGTTGCCGGTTATGCCAGTGGGAATGTGAATTACGAAGGTCTGGGTTCCGATGTAGTCCGAGTTCCCAAGAGGCGCAGGGGTGGACGTGCTGCACAGGTCGACACCCGAAGCGCAAACACCGCCGTCCCAGCGGTCACCGTTTCCTTTTGGCGTGGCGCCACCTGAGATGTTGAGCCAATACGCATTGGTCTTGCCCGATGACTCCCAGAGATCGGTCGGGTCGGGCTCGATGCCCAGAACATTTGAGGGGCTTCCCATTGGGATGAATGGCCGATACTCACCAGAGGCCGCGCGGGAAAAGCTGGTTGAGGTCAGACCAAAGAACGACATGAAGTAGTTCTTGACCGTTCTTTGCACCGTGACATCAAGGGTGTACGGGTTGGCCGTGCTTTGGTTGATTACGGCCGTGGACGGGTTCTCTTGGTTCTGGGTGAGGCTTCCCTTGGCCGCTGTTCGTGCGGCATCGACATTGCCGGGGAGGTACACCGAGCCTGTAAGAGCAGCCGCGTCAGCAGCGCGCTGCATGCGTGAGGTCTGCAAGTACCAGTTGCCCAGGTCAAGACACAGGCCTGCGGCGCCCATCATGACGGTCAGAACCAAAGCAAAGAACGGCAAAACACTGCCGTCCTCGCGCATGCGAAGAATTCGCTCGCGCAGCCAAAGGTTTTTAGACCTGGTCATTTCTTTGGCCATCGACAAGATGTGAAAGTCGCTTGAGCGGTTTTTTCTTAGCAGTCCGACGAGACCGGCTCAAAGCGCATGACTGTGCGTTCGCGCAATGGCATGTCCTTGAAGAATCCGCTGAGTGCGTCGTGGTTGATGCGCAAGATGACGCCCACACTGTCGGCACTTCCGAAGCATGCCTGATGGTTTGCAACGGGCCAGTTGTTCTGGTTCAAGACGAACCTCTTGCTTCCGCCATTCCAGGTGTACTCGGCGCAGTTGGTGGTGCACGAGGTGTCGCTACCGCTTTCGGGCAAGCCGTCTGGGCGGGCCTTGTAGATAAAGAGCTTTTCGCCACCGCTCATGACAAGACCAGAGGCGCCACGAGAAACGGCGTCAACGGTGTCCTGGTAGAAGGTTGGGCCGCCAGGCTCGGCAGACGCCGTACGGGCGCCGGAGCGGGTGGCGTTGGAGAGCGTCAAGGAGTCCTTGAAAATAAAGCCGTATTCAATGATTCCGAAAACGATCAGGCAGAGCGGGATCAAGACAATGGCAGTCTCAACCAGGGCGGCTCCCCGCTCTGTTTTCTTGCAACGCTTGGTTTTTAAAGTCGATTTGGTCATCACTCGTCCTTGAGCGTTGGTGCGTGGTCGCACTTGCCTTGACTAAATCGGCACGATGACGCGCTAAGTGAACGAAACCGCAGGACTTAGCCGGGTAATTAGGTCAATTGACCTATTTTCGAAAAGTCCCTTAACCGGAGGCTTACCTACCTCGACTAGCTGGCCGATGAAGCCTGTGCGGTGTCAACGGTTTCGATCGTTGTCCACCACATTCGGAGGCGCGGGAACCAAAGGGATCCGCTCCGCAGCTATAAGAGGGGTTACCCAAGTGAAATCACGACGGACGTTGATGGCGATAGCAGCAGTCGTCTTAGCAGCATTGGCGTTTTTCGGTGTCATTCTTTTTGCGAATTCTGCAAACCAGAGGGCATACAAGAACGCTGAGCTGGTCAAGGTGTTCAAGATTGAGAAGCAGATTCCTAAGGGTCTTGCTGCCGACCAAGCCATCTCGCAGGGATACATCAAGGACAGCCAGATTCCTCAAGAGTTCAAACCCGGAACTGCCGTGGTTCGTACCGACGAGATCAAGAACAAGGTTGCGCTGTACGACATCAGCCCTGGAACCATTCTTGTTGCCGGTCAGTTCGTTGACCCCAACGTTGCACAGGTGACAACTGCACAGCAGGTCAAGACCGGCCAGGTTGCTGTGACCATCTCGGTTGACCAGGTTCACGGCGTGGCCGGATTGCTGATGCCTGGTGACAAGGTGAACATCATGTCTGTCGGTGGAGCCGGCGGTGCTGGAACCACCAACAAGCAGATTGCAACGATGTACCAGAACGTCGAAGTTATGGCTATCGGTAGCAAGACCGCACCACAAGCTGGTGGATCGAGCGCTTCAGCAGACGAGTCAGGTGACTCCAGCGGTCAGAAGCAGCAGGCTGCAGGTGACGCTGGTTTGATCACGTTCTCAGTGCCACTTGAAGCAGCAGAGCGTATTGCGCTGGGCGCATCGGGCGGTCCTGACGGAAGCCACTCGCTTTACCTCACATTGGTTCCACCGGACAACCAGCCAGTAAGCGTGCCGAAGGTCGGCGGCCCTGGAGCCTCGAGCTACCTCGACGGCATTCCACTAACGCCATACAACTAACCATCAACTCCCATCCGGGAGGGTGTTGCGACACCGTCCCGGATGGGAAACCCCTTATTCAGACGAATTCAACTTTCTAATTTCGGGAGAAGCAGTGTCAGACGCCCAAATCGCAACCACGGCATACGCAGTAGCTGTTGTTGACGAAGATTCCAAGACGCGCACGCGCCTCGCGGTTCATCTAGGTGAGCGGTCGCAGGCGGGCGTGTTCACATCCCTTGACTCCATGATGGACCGTCTTGGTCTTGGCCCTGCGGTGATTGTTGCTGGACCTTCCTTCGCGAACCCAGCTGGCATTCAAGAGTTGTCCCAGGTGTTGGCTCGACGTCAGTCAACCGCAATTATTCTTGCAGCCACCGAACTAACCACCGCAGTAATGCAGTTGGCGATTCGTGGCGGAATCAGCGACGTTGTAGGTCTTCCAATTCAGGAAGCCCAACTGACAGAAGCCGTAGAACGAGTTGCCCAGATGCTGCCAACGGCGCCTGCGCAACCCGAAGACAAGCAACGTGGCGAAGGCGGATCGAACCGCGGTCGCATTACCACCGTGTTTTCTACAAAGGGTGGCACGGGCAAGAGCGTTGTTGCTTGCAACCTTGCAGTCACACTTGCAAAGCGCAGCGAAAAGCCCGTCATCATTCTCGATGGTGACCTTCAGTTTGGTGACGTTGCGGTCATGATGAAGCTTGCACCGCGTCACACGATTGTTGATGCAGTTGCAAACATCGACCGTCTTGACACCGGATTGTTGAAGTCTTTGCTTGTCAAGCACGAGCGAAGCAACGTCTACATCTTGCCAAGTCCGCTTGAGCCGGGTTTCGCCGACCAGGTGAGCGGTTCAGACATGGTGAAGATCATCGACATGTTGGCAAGCTTTGCCGGCCACGTCATCATCGACACCCCGTCGCACTTCAACGAGGTCAACCTCGCAATCCTTGAACACAGCGACGACATTGTCCTTGTTGCAGGTATGGACATTCCTGCAATCAAGAACGTGAAAATCGGTTTGCAGGTGTTGCGACTGCTGGACATGCCAGTGTCGCGCGTCAAGTTGTTGTTGAACCGCGCCAACGCAAAGGTCAAGCTCGATGTTGGTGAAGTGGAAAAGACGCTTCAAATCAAAGCCGATGTGCTGTTGCCTTCGGACATCTTGATTCCTCAGTCCGTCAACAAGGGCAACCCCGCAGTTCTTGAGGCCCCCAAGTCAACGGTTGCTAAGGCCGTTGAACAGCTGGCCGAACTAATCACCACAGCGCCAAGAGCGCGCTGATCAGGAGGCGTTTGATTTATGTCGCTTTACAAGCGTTTGCACGAGGCCCAAGCCGGCCAGCAGGGCGGAAGCAATCAGCGCACGCCTGGTCAAGGTGGCGGTCAGCCTTCTGGTGGCGGTAACGCCGGCAGCGGAGGCGGTCCTTCTGATTCTCGCCCGAACAACGCAGGGTTTCAGTCGGGGCAGCAGTTTGGTGGCCAGCAGCAGAACCGCGCGCGTCGCGACCCTGTGCTTGACCAACTACGCACCAAGATTCACCACCACGTAATCGAAGAAATTGGTCCGCAGCTTTTCGATCAGAACATGAACGAAATTGAGCTGCGACGCCGCGTTGAAGACGAGCTTCAGGCCGCACTGGCCAAAGAGCGTGCGCCTCTGTCAACTGCAGACCGCCAGCAGATCATCAAAGACGTCCTTGACGACATCTTGGGTTATGGGCCGATTGACATTTTCCTTCGCGATGATGACGTCAGTGAAGTCATGGTCAATGGACCAGACCGGGTTTACATTGAAAAGGGCGGAAAGCTCGTTCTTTCAAACGCGACCTTCATTGACGAGCACCACTTGCGTCGCATCATTGACAAAATCGTTAGCCAAGTTGGTCGACGCATTGACGACTCTTCGCCAATGGTTGACGCGCGTTTGCTTGACGGCTCGCGTGTTAACGCAGTTGTTCACCCGCTTGCAATCGGTGGACCCTTCCTGACCATTCGTAAGTTCAAGGCAGACCCACTGACCGTTGAAGACCTCATCAGTTTCGGTTCGCTTGACCGCAAGACCGCGCGTTTGCTTGAGGCAATCGTGCTTGGTCGCGCAAACGTGATCGTTGCCGGTGGTACCGGTACTGGTAAGACAACGCTGTTGAACGTTCTTTCGGGCTTCATTCCCACCGACGAGCGAATTGTCACGGTTGAAGACGCCAAGGAACTGCAGCTCAAGCAGGACCACGTTCTTGCACTTGAAACGCGTCCACCCAACGTTGAAGGCAAGGGTGCAGTCACCATTCGTGACCTGGTTCGTAACACCTTGCGTATGCGTCCTGACCGCATTGTTGTTGGTGAGTGTCGTGCTGGAGAAGCACTTGACATGCTCCAGGCAATGAACACTGGTCACGATGGCTCGCTGACCACGGTCCACGCCAACACACCTCGCGACTCTCTTGCACGTCTCGAGACCCTGACTCTTATGGCTGGTTTCGACCTTCCCGTGCGGGCTATTCGTGAGCAGATCTCTTCTGCGGTTGACGTAATTGTTCAGCTGACTCGTCTCCGCGATGGTTCACGTCGCGTGACGCACATCACCGAAGTTCAGGGCATGGAAGGTGACACCATCACCTTGCAGGACTTGTTCTTGTTTGACTACGGAATGGGTGTCGACGAACACGGCAAGTTCAAGGGTCACCTCAAGAGCATTGGTATTCGTCCACGCTTCTTGGAGCGCCTGGAGGACTACGGCATCAAACTTCCTGCAGAGGTGTTCGAACCAGAACCGTTTGCAGCGCGCAAAGGAACCTTCTAATGAAGTGCGGATCTCGTAAGCAATCGTCAAAAGCGCCATCAACGCTGGCTAAAAGGTCGATCCTCTTTCGCGTCGTCGCTGCATTGATTGCAGTTGTCGTATGCGCTGGGGGAGTCGGCTTGGTGATGACATCACCAAGTTCGGCAGCGTCGGAATCCGTATTCATTCGAAGCGTTGATACACGCCAGTTCCCTGACGTGTCGCTGTCTGCCATGCGCGTCGGCGCAGAATCGTCTACAGAGAACATCCGCGTTACTGAAAACAAGACCGCAATCAATCCAAACGTTCGGTCGTTTGGTGACGCTTCGGTCCCAACGGGCATCGTGTTGATGATTGACGCTTCGGCGGCTGCACGTGACTCTGACTCATTGCAACGTCAGAAGGAAGCTGCCATCGCAATGATCAACGCCAAGGCGCCTGGTCAGCAATACGCCGTTGTTGCCTACAACACGGCGGGTCGCGTTGTGGCGAACTTCACCGATGACACCGCGTCTTTGGCCGCTGTCATCAACGGACTTTCCGGTAACGGACAGTCTGCGTTGTACGACGGAATCCGCACGGCAACTGCGGTTCTTCGCGACAAGCCCGATTTGCAGCCAAACGTGATGGTGATGAACGCCAGCCGTGAAGCTATTTCCAACTCGACCGGCGAAGAAGCGCTGCACTCGCTGCAAGACACAAACGCTTCGCTGTTTGCAGCTGTGGTTTCTTCGGCTCAAGAAAACGAACGCGACACGCTGACGAACTTTGCCGAGCAGACCCACGGTCGTGCTTACGAGGTCAGCAGCCCAAGCGCGCTGACTCAGGTTCTTGGTGGCGTCTCTTCGGCATTGTCGAAGCAGGCCCTCATTTCCTACACATCGAAGCAAAAGCCCGGTGCGTTGAACATCACCGTAACGGCGGGCTCGGCTAGCGAGACCGCACGTGTTGGATCGGGCACCTTGAACATCGGTGCTGCTGCAACTCCTCCAGAGGTCAAGGCGACAAACCTTGGAATTCTGGGTGGTCCGTTGGGAATGCTGTTGCTGGGTATCTTCGCCCTGCTGGCCGTTGGACTCTTGGTGTTCGTGATTGGTGAAGTGATCACGATGGACCGCAACCAGCTGTCACGCGCGTTGCGTCCGTACAACACCGATGCCGAAGAAGAAAAAGACCTCTCGCGTCTTGCGGACTCTGATCTCATCAAGAAAGCCGTTGCAGAGACTGCGAAGATTGCCGAGAAGCGAGGTCTTCTTCAAAATGTTGAACAACGACTTGAACAGGCCGAAGTCCCGCTGAAGCCGGCAGAAGCCATCTTCTTTACCGCTGCGATTGCTGTGGTTGCGATGATCATTGGTTCGGTCGCCCTTGGATTCCTTGGGTTTGCCGCGGCCGGTCTCGTCTTTGCGGCGTTGCCTGTCATGTTGCTTTCCTTCAAGGCTAAGCGTCGTCGTCGCAAGTTCACATCGCAGCTTCCAGACACCCTGCAGCTGTTGGCAGGTTCGTTGCGTGCCGGTTACTCGCTCATTCAGGGCCTTGACGCAGTCGCCAAGCAGGTTGAAGCGCCAATGGGCTCCGAACTAACCCGCGCACTTGCAGAGGCTCGACTTGGTCGTCCTGTTGAAGAAGCGCTTCAAGAAGTCTCTGACCGCATGGCTTCTGAAGACTTCGAGTGGGCTGTCATGGCAATCAAGATTCAGCGTGAAGTCGGTGGAAACCTGGCCGAACTGCTGATGACGGTTAGCAACACGATGATCGAGCGCGAGCGCTTGCGTCGTGAAGTGCGTGCATTGACTGCCGAGGGTCGCATGTCGGCGATCATCCTTGTTGGTTTGCCACCGGCAATCTGCTTGCTGATCACCATCATGAACCCCGGCTACATGCAGCCACTGTTCTCGAGCCTCATTGGCCAGGTGCTGCTGGTTGCAGCGACCATCTCAATGGGAATCGGCTACTTCCTAATGAACAAGATGATTCAGATCGAGGCCTGACATGTTTCTCATCGCTATCCTCCTCGGACTGGCTGCATTTGGTGCAGTGCTCCTCTTCTTCTGGTACACAAGCCAGTCGATTGAGCAACGCATTGAAGGCCGCTCGTCGCTAAAGGCAATCGAGTCCTACTCGTGGCAAGGCAACGACCTCGTCGGAAAAGAACACTCGTTCCTAGAGCGCGTGATGGTTCCGCTGAACGCTCGTTCACTTGAACTTGCCAAGCGGTTCACGCCTGTTGGCTACATCGAATCAAAGCGTCAGATGCTTATCGTTGCCGGACGTCGTGGTCCGGACGAACTTGACCGCTTCTTGGTCATCCGCGTCCTGTCCCTTGTTGGTGCTGTGCTTGCACTTCCAATCGGACTAGCGCTTCTCCCTGGGCCTCCAGGAAAGAAGTTGTTGATGGCCGCCGTGATTGCTGCAGCATTTGTCTTCATGCCCGACGCGCGACTCAAGAGTGCAGCACAGTCTCGTCAAAAGCAGATTCGTCGGGCACTTCCAGACACCATGGACCTTCTGACCATTAGCGTTGAAGCCGGTCTTGGTTTCGAGCAGGCAATCGACCGCATTACAACCAGTGTGGACGGCCCACTCAGCGTGGAGTTCAGCCGCATGATTGGTGAAATGCGTGCAGGTGCTGCACGTGCAGAAGCCTTGAACGCGCTTGACCAGAGAACCCAGATTGAAGAAGTGAAAACTTTCGTTCTGGCAATGGTTCAGGCCGACCAGTTCGGTATTTCAATTGGTCGCGTGTTGCGCGCCCAATCAGATGAAATGCGCATCAAGCGTCGCCAGCTTGCTCAAGAAGCTGCGCAAAAGGCTCCGGTCAAGATGCTGCTGCCGATGACGTTCTTCATCTTCCCTGCGTTGTTCGTGGTTCTCTTGGGCCCGGCTGCCATGAAGATTGTCGAGAACTTGGGTAGCACCTGAGCCGACAACAAGCAGTTGCGCACAACTCGCAAGCGTTTCGTAAGGACTAGTTGCCTCTCTTCTTGCAGGAGGGGCAACTAGTTTTCGTTTATGGAGAATGATCAGGTTTCAGCTGGGCCTCGCACATCGCGTTGGCGTATGTCGAGCGAGACCGCGCTGTTGATCTTCCTGGCTTCCCTGGGGTTGATTGTCGGCGCAGACCGCATTGCCGATAACTCCATGTTCGTCCACATGCGCACCGGTATCGAGATGTGGACGCACAAGGAGATTCCGCGCACAGACCCCTATTCCTTCACGGCGCAGGGTCAGCCGTGGGTGGTTCAGAGCTGGCTTGCATCGGGCATCTACGGCGCTCTGCATGCCCTCGGCGGCTTCAAGGCAGTCGTTGTCCTCAATTCCGTTCTCACGGGCATAGCTGCGTTTCTGATTGTGATGATGGCCCGGACGGGTCGGGCTGCGGTCAGTGTTGGAATCGGCCTGACGGCCTTGATGGTTGCCGTTTCCATGTGGTCTCCAAGGCCGCTGATGTTTGGCGCCGTGTGCTTCGCGATCGTTGTTTTCGTGCTGGATCGCAACAGGAGCCCGCTGTGGCTGCTGCCCACGTTCTGGGTTTGGGTGAACACCCACGGGTCCTTCCCGGCGGGCATTGGCTTTGTGGTCCTGTATCTGCTGGGTTCGTGGCTCGATAGGCGAGAGGTCGCCTGGAAATATCTGCTGGCAGGAATTGGCGGCGTGTTGCTTGGGGCAATTAACCCGTTGGGCCCGAAGTTGTTGTTGTTTTGGACCAATGCGCTTTCAAACGGAAGTCTTTTCAAGGAAATAAGCGAGTGGTCTTCGCCTGATTTCCATTCGCTGGCTGGTGGATTGTTGCTTGCCGGCGTTGTCTTGTCCGTGGCTGCCCTGGCTGCCGGCAAACGCCAATGGCGCTGGGTGTTGCCGTTCACGGTGTTCTTGGCAGCCACCCTGTGGTCAGTTCGCTATGCGCCGCTATTGGCGGTCGTTATCGCGCCCTGCCTGCGGACCGCACTGGCCAATACACGCGCCGTAAGAGAAGCTCGTGATGACGCCGGGGCGCAGGGTGCCTCCGACCGATTCCGGCTGTTGAGTGTGGCTTGCGTTGGCTTGGCCGCATGCGTAGCGGTACTTGTCGTTGTTCGCGTTGTCACGCGGGAACCTTTGAACTTTCACGACTACCCGGTCGCAGCGGTCAACTCTCTAAGTCCGGCCCAAAAGGAACGATTGGCTCTCAACGAGTGGGCTGGCTGTTACCGCGTGTTGCAAGAAGGCCGCGAGGCAAAAGTGTTCATGGATGACCGCTTTGACATGTATCCCGAACAAGTCAGCCGCGACGCGCTCAATTTGGACCGTGGGCAGGGCAGTACTGCCGAGATCCTCGAGCGGTACAACTTCACTGCAGTGGTTTGGGAAAAAGACACGCCGCTTGGCAACTACTTGCGAAGCCAGGATCAATGGCGACTTGTCTATGAAGACAAAAAGTGGATCGGCTTTGTCCCGGCGGGTGTCGAGGCATGGGCTAACGCCTTGGAAGCCCAACAGTTGCCAGATGCCTCAGGCCTGAAGCCTCAGGTCAGAAATCTCAAGGCAGACACTTAGGGCTGGAAGATTGAAGAGCCGGATCGGTGCATGTTTGTACTGATTGCAGATCCGAAGAATGCTGCGGCCCCAATGCAGACGACGGCAATGCAGGCAACCAAAAGCGCGTACTCGACAAGGCTGGCGCCTCGGTCTGTGCGCGGTGCTCGGTACCAAAGCCGCAGTAGTACTTCAGTGAGTTCTTGCATGGTTCTCATCAGGTGAATCGTCCCGCCGGTGGATTGAAAAATAGGTGTCTCTCAGGCGCAATAATTCGTTGGGCTGAGAAACGGCGAAAAGGCGCCACGGACTAAGCCGTGACGCCCCTTCGTTGTCAGATTGGAAGAGATCCGATCAGACTTAAGCTGCGATGCTTGAACCGACGCGGCCAAACTTCGAGCTGATGCTTCCACCAAGGAAGGAAGCTGCTGCGATGCAGACGACGGCGATAAGTGCGACCAGCAATGCGTATTCAACGAGGCTTGCGCCGCGCTCGCTCTTGATGTGTGAGCGGACGAGAGCTGAGACGAAAGTGGTGAGTGCTTCGAGGGTCATGGGTTGTCTCCTGTTTTGGAAGCGCCCCAATCTCGGAGCGTTATTAGATCTATCGGGAGCCCATTTGGCCTTCTACATAGGTCGAATGACCCAAAATTGTCACCTATTGGTAACGAATTGGGGGAAATCGCGCAAACAGAGGGCGGATTCGTTCACTAAACGTCGAGGTTTATGATCCCAAGTTTGGCCGCTTTGACGATTGCCTGCGTCCTGTCGGCCGCGTCCAACTTGGCATATGCGCTGGCCAGATGGTTTTTTACGGTCTTGAGGCTGATGAACAGGGCGGCGGCGGCCTCGCTGGTGCCCTTGCCATCGGCGATCATCTGGAGAATCTCGGCTTCTCGGTGGGTCAAGACCTTGGAATCCGTTTCCGGGGGAGGCATACCGGCGGCTTTGTAGATGGCCGCCACGATGTCGTCGGTTGAGCAGTCCTTGACCAGGTAATCGGCCGCCCCGGCCTTTGCGGCTTGGGAACGCATTTCGGTTTCGCCGTGCATGGACAACATGACCACGGCACAGCCGGGCACCGTGCGGCGAATCTGGCGTGTGGCGTCGATGCCATTGAGGATTGGCATGGTGACGTCCATAAGGATGACGTCTGGCTTCAATGAAGCCGCCTGGTCTAGCGCGGCCTTGCCGTCGTTTGCTTCACCGACGATCTCGATGCCGTGCCCAGCGAGTGACCGGCGAAGGCCCTCACGCAACATTGTGTGATCGTCGGCCAGTAGTACTCGCAGTGGAGTCATTACTTCCTTCCCAGAGGGTCAACGGGGGCGAAGGGAGCCTCTCCAGAAGTTGGCGAGACGTCTTGCAGTGTAAGTGGCAATTCAACCTTCACGTTTGTGCCTTTTGGTTGAAGTTCCTCAATACTTAGCGTTGCGCCCAACAACTCGGCTCGTTCGCGCATGCCGGTGATCCCGTATGAAGCGCTTGCGTTGACCTGGTCGACGCGCGATTCGTCTGAACTCAAACCAATACCATCGTCTTTTATTTCAATGACAAAGTAAACGTCGGTCTCGCTGATGATGACTTCAATGAGTGCCGCGTCGGCGTGTCGTTCGGCGTTGGCAACAGCCTCTTGTGCAATTCGCCAAAGCTCGCGTTCCTTCCCAATGCCAAGACGGGTTTGGGTCATGACTGTCAAACGAGTCTCTAGGCCGGATCGCGTTTCGACTCGCCCTAAATAGGACTTGAGCGTCTCTGGCAGACCTGCATCGTCCGTTACCTCTGTGCGCAGGTCTGAAAGAGCTTCGCGTAGTTCGCTGAGCATCGAACGAGCGTCGTTTCCAAGCGACACCAATTCTGATTTCATAGCAGTGTCTTCGGTCGCTGCGCGCAGCCGGTCCAACTCGAATGCAACGTAAGCCATTGACTGTCCGAGGCGGTCGTGAAGGTCACGTGCAATTCTGATGCGTTCTCTGGCTGAGCCACGGGTTTGCAGACGTTCAAAGCAGCGTGCGTTGTCAATGGTCAACGCTGCCTCGTCGACAAGTTCCTGAGCTGCTGCCAACTCTTCGGCTGAAAAGGCAGTGTCATGGGTTCGTTCAATCGCAACAAAACCAATGGTCTGCGAACGCACGACCAGAGGTGTGTAAATGGCGTGGAGTGACCGAAGGTCAAAGCCGTTGTGCTCATTCTTCATCGTTGTGACGGACTGGTTGAGCGAGGTTGCGGCGTGAAAGGCATTCACTGGCATGTTGGCCTTCGACAAAAGTGTCCCGACGTTGGTTCCGTAGGCGGCTGACGCATCCCACTCGGTGTTGTTGTTTCGCGCCAAGCAGATCAACGCAACCTCGCAAGGAATGCTGCCAACAATGCGGTCGAGCGCGCTGCGAACCGCGTCACGCGAGTCAAGTTTCACAGACAGGTTGCGGCTCAAACGGTCGAGGTCCGACAACAGGGAGTTTGCATGAGCCAGCTCGCGGGTGCGTTTCTCAGCAACTCGACTGATTGCTTCTGCACGCGTAAGCAGTGTGCGGCTGTAGCTGGCCACGATGGCGATCAGAAACAGTTCACCTGACCACGTAATGATTTGTCCCGCAGTTGCCGTGACGTGGCGAAAGATCGAGACGAGTGACAGCACAATGGTTTCGATGCCTGCAACCAACAGGGCAGCAGGTGCACCGAAAGACAAACCTGCTGCAACAAGTGGAACAAACAAGCAGAACATGTTCGGAGACAGCCAGTCTCCGGTTGTGATGACCGCACCGAGTGCCATTGCGATCTCGATTGCTGTCTGAGTGACGGCTCGTCGTGTGTTGCCGCGGTAATCGAGCGGTTTGAAGCTGCGCAAAATGGCATAAGCCCAAATGGCAATTGACGCAAGCGTGAGGGAAAGCGAGCTCGGCAACAAGATGGTCCAACCGAGGCCGATGGCCGCGGTGATCCAGCGAAGAAGTGTTACAAACCGGGTAAACGTGTCGTTCTGTGGCATCGCGAAACCCGATGCTAGGTTGCTCGCGTGCTGCTAGCTGGACTTACTGGTGGGGTTGGTTCTGGAAAGTCGACAGTTGCCGACGCGCTTGCCACACGCGGCGCGGTCATTGTTGACACCGACGTCATCGCTCGCCAGGTTGTGGCTCCCGATCAGCCTTGCTGGAAGAAGATTGTTGATTGCTTTGGCCCTGGGGTGGTTAACGCCGACGGCTCGATTAATCGCGGGGCACTGGGTGACCTGGTTTTTTCTGACGTGGATAAGCGGCGAGACCTCGAAGCCATTGTTCATCCTGAAATTCGTCGGGTTGCAATGGCTGAAATCGCCAAATACGAATCAACAGACCGCGTTGTCGTCGTGGTCGTCCCTCTGCTCGTTGAATCCAAGGGCGGCTATCCCGTCGATGTGGTGATCACAGTTGACTGCGATCCCGAAACCGCCATTTCGCGACTCGTGCAGACACGCGGGTGGACTAGGGATCAGGCCCAAGATCGCATTCGTGCTCAGATTGACCGAGCCGAGCGCAACGCGGCAAGCGACTTTGTTCTTGACAATTCAGGCGACCTTGACTCCTTGATGAATCAGGTTGACAGCCTCTGGTTGGAGCTGCTGCGCCGATAGGCTCCGGTCGATCAGAAGAGAGACCCGTGCCTGAATTCAAACTGCATAGCGAATACCAGCCAGCCGGTGACCAGCCCAAAGCAATTGAGGCTTTGTCGGCAGGCGTTGAACGTGGCGACAAGTTTCAGACTCTGCTTGGCATCACCGGGTCAGGTAAAAGCGCGACCATTGCCTGGACCATCGAGAAGACTCAGCGGCCAACGCTCGTCTTGGCGCCCAACAAGAGTCTTGCTGCCCAGCTGGCGAACGAGTTTCGCGAGTTCTTTCCAGAGAACCGCGTCGAGTACTTCGTCAGTTACTACGACTATTACCAACCCGAGGCGTACATTGCCTCGAGCGACACGTTCATCGAAAAGGACAGTTCGATAAACGACGAGGTCGAGCGGCTCCGACACTCCGCGACGGCCGCGCTGCTAGCGCGCCGCGACGTGATTGTTTGCGCAAGCGTTTCTTGTATTTACGGTTTGGGTTCGCCCGAGCAGTACGAAGGTCAGATATTGCGACTTGTTAAGGGAACGCGCAGCGACCAGCGAATGATTCTTCGTCGCCTTGTCGACATTCAATACAACCGAAACGACCAGAACCTTGTGCGCGGAACATTTCGCGTGCGTGGAGACGTGCTCGAGATTCATCCCGCTTACGACGAGTTTCCAATTCGCGTCGAACTGTTTGGCGACGACATCGAAAAGATTTCTCGCGTTGACTTGCTGACCGGCGAGGTCATGGAGGACGTCGAAGACATCACGATCTTTCCGGCAACCCACTACGTCACAACAGATGAGCGAATGCGCCAGGCCGTTGTAGACATCGAGGCCGAGTTGCAGGTCCGACTCAAGCAGCTCGAGTCCGAGAACAAGTTGCTTGAAGCCCAGCGTCTGCGCATGCGAACCCAGTACGACTTAGAGATGATGGCCGAGGTCGGTTTTTGCAACGGCATCGAGAACTACAGCCGTCACCTTGACGGACGCAAGGCGGGTGAGGCGCCCTACACGCTGCTTGATTACTTCCCGAAAGACTTTCTGATGGTGATTGACGAGAGCCACGTCACCATTCCGCAACTTCATGGTCAATACCAGGGCGACCACAGCCGTAAGGAAGTCTTGGTCGATCATGGTTTTCGGTTGCCATCCGCAATGGACAACCGACCGCTGCGTTTTGATGAAGTGTTCAAGCGAATCAATCAGGCAATCTTTCTGTCCGCTACGCCTGCCAAGTACGAACTGGAACAGTCAAACCAGATTGTCGAACAAATCGTGCGCCCAACAGGTTTGATCGACCCAGAAGTTGTTGTCTTGCCGACCAAGGGCCAGATTGACGACTTGATTGCAAAAATCAATGAAAGGGTCGAACAAGGGGACCGCACGCTTGTCACGACGTTGACCAAGAAGATGGCCGAAGACCTCACCGAGTATCTGTTGGAACAGAACATCAAGTGTCGTTACATGCACTCCAACACCGACACCGTTGAGCGAATCGAGATTCTTCGCGACCTTCGTACTGGCGAGTTTGACGTTCTGGTTGGAATCAACTTGCTGCGCGAAGGCCTCGACCTACCGGAAGTCTCACTGGTTGCCATTCTCGATGCTGATAAAGAAGGCTTCTTGCGCAGCGAGACTTCCTTGATTCAGACAATTGGTCGCGCTGCGCGAAACGTTGCAGGCCAAGTGATCATGTATGCCGACCAGATGACTCCGTCGATGGAGCGGGCGATCTCTGAAACGCACCGCCGTCGTGCCGTGCAGCAGCAATACAACAAGGACAACAATATCAACCCTGCAACCGTGAGGCGTGCAGTTGGGGACATCTTGGCGCAACTCCGCGGCGACAATCGCAAGGCGGCCCAGGCCCCGGTTCCCGGAGAGGGTCGCCGGTCCAGGAAGCGCGACGTGTCTGACTTTGCAGAGTTGCCCCATGCCGAACTGGCGCGCCTCATTGCAACATTGGAAGAGGAAATGAACGAAGCGAGTACCGACTTGCGATTTGAATACGCGGCCAAACTGCGTGACGAGATCAAAGACCTGAAACGTGAACTGAAAGAAGTCGGTTGAGCGAGCAAACAACTTCCCAGCCACGCTTGGCTTGGTATGACCGTGAACCAAACCTGGTGGTGCACGGGTTTTGGAGATTTCTGACGGCCGTCACAGGCGCGTTGGTGTTGAAGAGCATTTTCAGCAGCGACATTGGCCATTACTTCCAGGTGTTGCGGAACATCGGTTTTCACAACCTTCCGTATCGCGACTTTTCCTGGGAGTTTCCGCCGCTGACTGCGATCACGGGCCTCTTGATACCCATCAGTTTTGACCGCCGCCTCGTGTTTTTTGTGTGGTTCACATTGCTCGCAATTGCTGTTGAGGTTTGGACCATGCGGTTGACGCGCCGCCTTGTTCCAGAAGCCGAGCGGGCTCGCTTTAGCTGGTACTGGTTGGCAGTGTTTGTCCCGTTGTCCCTCATTGCGTACTTTCGCTTTGATTGGGCGGCGGCGGCATTCGCAGCGTTGGCCATGGTTGGGCTGTTTGCCCAGGATCGCAAGCGAACCGTTTGGGGTGTCTTTGCAAGTTTTGCCGTGAAGATGTGGTCCGTTGCAATTCTTGTTCCGCTTGTCGCGCGACGGAAGTTCGTTACTGCCGTTGTGTCTGCAGTTGCATGTCTTGGTCTTCTCGTTGTCTGGTACCTGTTTTCTCCTGCAGGGTTTGAAGCGTTCTTGGAGTACCGCAAGGGCTCGGCGTTTCAGATTGAAAGCATTCCCGGCGCAGTTGTGATGTTGATTTCCAATTACGAGCCCTTCTTTCAGTACGGCGCGTTAATGGTTAGTGACCAGGGCTGGCAATGGCTTCAGGTTGCAATGCCGGCAACATTCGTTGTCGGCGCGATTGCATCGCTTGTCATCACCTGGCAACGAAAGACGAACCTGGTTGCCATGGTGGGTGGCTTGGTGTTGTTGCTGTTGTTGACCAGTCGCCTTTTTTCGCCGCAATACATGGTGTGGTTGGCGCCATTTGTTGCCGTGCTTGCGGTGCGTCACTGGAAGATGTTTGCGTGGTTTGGTCTGGCGTCGTTGCTGACACTCATCGAGATTCAGTGCTATCAATCGTTCATCGACGGCAGCCGCTTAGTTGCGGCGATCGTGGTAGTCCGCAATGCAATTCTGATCGGCGTGATGGTTCAGCTCTTCCGTATCGCCTGGATGAAACAATGGTCCGATGGTCGCTACGACATCGAGTCGACCAGTGATGTTCCATCAAGGTTGATGCCCCAGCGTTTTCGCTGAAGCAAGGTCGTTAGAAGTTGTAAGGCCGACTCTGCAGTGGTTGCAGTCGTTTGAGTTTGAGAAACTTGCTGGTGACTTCTTGTTCAGTCAACAAGCGACTGGTGTTCATGAGCGCAAAGTCGCCTTTGGTTTTGACTTCGCATGTCATTTGTTGCTCGGCGCAGTAAGTCTGGAACTGATCGATCATTTTCGAACCAGCCATAAAGACGTGTGGTGGGTTGCCAGATGCTGCGACCGCTTTTTCGAAAGGTTCCCAACGAGGCGTGTAGTCGGGTGAACCCACCAGCTTTCCATTGGTTTCGAAGGTGACCCTGTAAGCCAGCCAATAGTCGCCGTAGAAGTACTTGGAGTTGTTCTCGTGGAGAAGCGCAATGAGGTCTGAGTCGTCTTTTGGAACGAACTTGTCTGGACCGAGTTGAAGGATCCTGTCGGTGTTGTTGAGCATTGCCAGGTTGATGCTGGACAGCGCCGCAGTGCCTGCGAGGAATGCCGCACAAGCAAGTGCGAACGTGATTGTCGAGAACTGTTTGCGCGGTGTCTTGATCAGCAGCGCGGCGACCAAGATGACCAGCCACGGTGAGAACCACAGCAGGTAGCGAGGTTGCACTCCGAAAAGGGACCATTGTTGGGTTACAAACAACAGCAATGAACCCAGGAATGCCAAGAACGCAAACATTGGCTTGTCTTTTGCGCGGATCATTGCGATGGCGATCCCGGCAATGACAACCAGGCATCCGATCACGCCAAATGCGGGCCCGCCAACCCAGTCGCCGCTACCGGGCACCCGGAAACTGAGCACCATCGGCAGTGTGTATTTGATGGTCGTGAGGAGGCCGTCTGGCCATGCGTCGAGTTCATCTCCGGGAGGCTTTAGGGGCATGCCCTTGGTCATGACGAAAACAACCCACCAAGGAAGTGATGAAACGACGCCAGCAACGGCAACGTAGATCAGCCGCATGCGCAGTTTGAGAAGGGCGGCTGCGCAATAGATGAGTGCGGGGACAAGCACGTAACCGGACTGCGGGTTTGCCCACAAGCACTGACCAAGTAAGAAGCCCAATAGCAGGAGACGCGGCGTGGTGCGGTTTCCTTTGCGCAGTTGCAGTAACACCAAGCACGTGCCGAGGGCGACCACGAGTGCATACCAATAGTTGCTGCCGATCTTGGTTGCCCACCACACGAAAGGCGCTGGCCACAGCCAGAACAGACCCGCGGACAACCAGCCGGTTCGCTTTCCGTAGAGTTCGTTGGCGACAAGGCCTATGAGAATTGCAACACAAGCACTGAGAAAAATGGTTGTGATGTAAAGCGTGTGAGTGTGGACTCCGCCGATCAGTCCGAAGAGGGCGGCTAAGTAGGTCTCTTGTGCGCCACCGTAAAACTGACCCCAGTGAAATACCTCAAATTGGCCGTCTTGCACGTTGCGCGCCATCAAACCCAGGACTGCCATGTCGGAGTCCAATGTTCCGGCCTGGCCGCACGCCATCCAGATTCGCAGTGTCAACCCGCCTGCAAAAACGAGAGCGACGATGAGGGCGGTGAGGCGGCGGGTTCGCACTCGGCAAGTATCGCCTGAGTGGTGCGTTCGTCGGTGGCACACCTCGGTATGACAGAGCCCCGAGCCGAATTGTCACACCCCGCCGGTAGGGTGTCAGCGTGCACGACCAGCTGACCGTTCGCGGTGCGCGCGAACACAATCTGAAAAACGTTTCCATCCAGATTCCCCGCGACAAGTTGGTGGTCTTTACCGGCTTGTCTGGGTCTGGAAAGTCGTCGCTTGCCTTCGACACCATTTACGCAGAGGGTCAGCGCCGTTACGTAGAGTCACTGTCTGCTTACGCTCGGCAGTTTCTTGGGCAGATGGACAAGCCCGACGTTGACTTCATCGAGGGTCTGTCACCGGCAATTTCCATCGACCAAAAGTCAGCGTCAAAGAACCCTCGTTCAACCGTCGGCACCATCACAGAGGTCTACGACTATCTGCGTCTGTTGTTTGCGCGCATTGGTGTCATGCATTGCCTGAATGACGGCACGCCGCTTGCTCGTCAAACTCCGCAGCAAATTGTTGACCGCGTCTTGAAGTTCGATGAGGGCACGCGTTTTCAGGTCATTGCGCCTGTTGTGCGTGGTCGAAAGGGCACATACGACACCTTGCTGGCAGACCTCTCCAAGCAGGGTTATGTCCGCGTGCGCATTGATGGCGAGGTTCGCGATCTTTCCGAAGTTGTTTCAGAGGGCGCAAAGCTGAAGCGTTACGAACAGCACGACATTGATGTTGTTGTTGACCGTTTGGTGGCACGCGAAGGAATCGAACGCCGCCTGACCGACTCGCTAGAAGCCGCACTCAAGCTTGCCGACGGTGTTGCGGAAATCCAGATTGTCCCTCGTGAGGGTGAACCTAGTGACGACGAGACCATGGTGTTCAGTCAGCATCTGTCGTGTCCCCAGTGTGGTTCGTCTTATGACGAACTCAGCCCGCGCAGCTTTTCGTTCAACTCTCCCTACGGCGCGTGCCCGCATTGTGTTGGCTTGGGCACGCGGTTCGAGGTCGACCCCGAACTCGTTGTTCCAGACCCCGATCTTTCGCTCGAAGAGGGTGCCATCGCGCCATGGGCAGGCAACCGCGGTGAGTATTTCAAGCGCGTGCTTCAGGCGGTGGCAGGCGAGTTCGATTTCGATGTCACCACTCCGTGGAGCAAGCTCAAAAAGGCCGAACGCAAGATCCTCCTTTATGGGTCCACCGATCGTCAGGTTCATGTGCAGTACAAGAACCGCTTCAATCGGTCGCGCAGTTACTGGACGACATACGAAGGCGTTGTTCCGTACTTGCAGCGCCGTCATCAAGAAGCCGAAACCGACAATCAGCGTGACCAAATTGAGGGTTACATGCGAGAGGTCGAGTGTCCCGATTGCGAGGGCGCGCGCCTCAAGCCCGAAACCCTTGCGGTCACCGTTGCAGAGTGGAACATCAACGACATTTGCAAGCTGTCCATCGAGCGCGCGGCCGAGGTCCTCAACGGGCTGAAGCTTTCCGACCGCGATGCCTACATTGCCGAGCGCGTTGTCAAGGAAATCAACGCTCGCATGCAGTTCCTGTTAGACGTTGGACTGCAATACCTCTCGCTCAACCGTTCGTCGGGCACGTTGGCCGGTGGCGAGGCTCAACGCATTCGTTTGGCAAGCCAAATCGGTAGCGGTCTTGTCGGTGTTTTGTACGTGCTTGATGAGCCCTCCATTGGTTTGCATCAAAGAGACAACCGCAAGCTGATCGACACACTGATTCGCTTGCGAGACCTCGGCAACACGTTGGTTGTTGTTGAGCACGACGAAGACACAATCGAAGTTGCCGACTGGGTTGTCGATGTTGGCCCTGCTGCCGGCGAACACGGTGGCGAGATTGTGCACAGCGGGCCGGTTGCCAAGCTGAAGAAGAACCGCAAATCCATTACGGGCCAATACCTGTCTGGTAAGAAAAAGATCGACGTGCCAGACGTCCGCCGCGAACCCGGTGACTCCTGGCTGTCGGTCAAGGGCGCCAAGGAGAACAACCTCAAGAATGTCGATGTCGACTTTCCCCTTGGTTGTTTTGTCGCGGTCACGGGCGTTTCCGGTTCAGGTAAAAGCACGTTGGTTAACGAAATCCTTTATCGCGCGCTCATGCAAAAGGTGTACCGCTCCAAGACCGTGCCGGGACGTCACCGCAAGGTTGAGGGTGCAGAAAACGTCGACAAGGTCATCAACATTGACCAGTCGCCGATTGGCCGCACGCCACGTTCCAACCCGGCCACCTACACCGGCGTTTTCGACCGCATCCGCACCTTGTTTGCGCAGACGCAGGAAGCAAAAGTCCGCGGTTATCAACCCGGACGTTTCTCGTTCAACGTGTCTGGTGGTCGCTGCGACGCATGCTCGGGTGACGGAACGATCAAGATTGAGATGCACTTCTTGCCCGACGTTTATGTTCCCTGCGAGGTGTGCGGCGGTGCGCGTTACAACCGCGACACGCTCGACATTCAGTTCAAGGGCAAGAACATTGCCGAGGTGCTGGACATGCCGTGTGAAGAAGCGCTCGAGTTCTTTTCCAATCAGCCGCCGATTGCGCGTCACATGCAAACCATGGTCGATGTCGGTCTTGGTTACGTTCGCCTTGGTCAACCGGCTACACAGCTTTCAGGTGGAGAGGCGCAGCGCGTCAAGCTTGCAAGCGAACTGTCCAAGCGTTCAACGGGCCACACCATGTACATCTTGGACGAGCCAACCACGGGCCTTCACTTTGAAGACGTTCGTCGTTTGTTGATTGTTTTGTCTCGCCTGGTTGACCAGGGCAACACCGTGCTGGTCATCGAACATAACCTCGACGTTATAAAGACTGCTGACTGGATTGTCGACATGGGTCCCGAAGGCGGTGAAGGCGGCGGCACAGTGGTGGTCGAAGGTTCGCCTGAACAAGTTGCCAAGACTGCAGAGAGCTACACCGGTCAGTTCCTTGAACCGCTGCTAGCGCGCGGCTAGTCCTTGCGCGCGGCTAGCCGGACGTGTTAGTCGGGAAGTATCAAACGCTGGCCAGGGTGAATCAGGTTCGGAGTCAGCACTTGATTCGCGTCGACAATCTTGTTGACGTAGTTGGCAATGTCTGCGTTGGTTGTCGTTCCGTTGCGCTCGGTCAGTGTGTTGCGGGCAATCACCCAGAGACTTTCACCCGGGTCCACGGTGTG